>CAJCHX010000310.1 GCA_903970215.1 Acidobacteriaceae bacterium | reverse complement strand
CGAGGAAGTCCAGCGAACTGCCTTCGCGCCACCCGGCCACGAACGCCACATTGGACAGCACGGAGCCCGGGCCCGGCAACTGGTCGATCGGCTTGCCGCGCACCAGGAACAGCGCGTTCCGCGCGCGAGTCGCCGTGAGCCATGCTTCTCGCAGCAGCGCCACGTCGGACTCCGCGAGCAACTCGTTCGCCCCGATCGCGTCGAGTGACTGGAGCGTCGAGGTGTTACGTAGCGCCCGCACCCGACTCGCGTACCGCAGTTGCTCGAGCTGCACGGTCCACTCGATGTCCGACAGGCCGCCGCGCCCCAGCTTCGTGTGCGTGGCCGGATCGGCCCCGCGCGGCAACCGCTCGGAGTCGACGCGCGCCTTGATCCGCCGCAGCTCCTTGACCGTCTCCAAAGACACCCCGCCGTCCGGATACCGGATGCGGTCGATCATGTGCAGGAACTCGATCCCCAGCTCCTGGTCGCCGGCCACCTGGGTGGCGCGCAACAGCGCTTGCACCTCCCACGGCTGCGCCCACTCGTCGTAGTAGTGCCGGTAGGCCGTGAGCGTGCGGACGACGGGCCCGTTGCGCCCTTCCGGTCGCAGTCCGGTGTCGATCTCGAGCCCGGGGTCCACCGACGGCGCCCCGAGCCGCTTCCGCACGGCCTCGGCGATGTGGTTGGCCCATCTGACGGCCTCCGACTCGGCGTCGGGGCCGGCGGATAAGGGCTCGCAGACGAACAGCACGTCGGCGTCCGAGCCGTAACCGATCTCCAGCCCTCCGAGCCTGCCCATGCCGATCACCGCGATCCGCGCCGGCGCCTGGTCGCCCCGTCCCGCGGCGCGGCGCTCGGCGACGGACGCGTTGATCTCGGACACCAGGGCCGCATTCACCGCCGAGGCCCAGACCGACGACAACGCGGCGCACACCTCCGGCACCGTCATCATGCCCAGGACGTCGGCGGACGCGATCCGGGCGATCTCGGACCGCCGCATGGCGCGCGCGACGGCGATCGCCTTGTCCCGGTTGACCGCCCGGGTGACGGCGGCCAGCATCCCGTTGGCCACCTCGCTCGGCTTGACCGCTACCAGCTTGGGACCGTCGGCGCCGTCGGCGTACATCCGGATCACCTCGGGCGAGCGCTGCAGGAGTTCGGCCACGAACGACGACGATCCGAGCACCGTCATCAGTCGCTGGGCCACCACACTCTCGTCGCGTAGCACCCGCAGGTACCAGTCGACGCCCTCGAGGGTCTCGGACAGTTTTCGGTAGTTGAGCAGGCCTGCGTCGGGATTCGGTGTCTCGCTGAGCCATTCGAGCAGCGTGGGCAGCAGGATGGTCTGGATCCGGCCGCGCCGCGAGCTGTCGGCCATCGACTTCAGGTGCTGCAGCGCGTGTTCCGCCTGCTCGAAGCCGAGTGCCTTGAGCCGCAACACGATCGAAGCGTCGGACAGCCGCATCTCGTCGGCGTCGAGCTGCGCGATCGACTCCAGTAGCGGCCGGTAGAACAGCTTGGTGTGCAGCCGGCGCACGCGAGTCGACTGCCGACGCACCTCCGCCCGCAGCACGCCCGCCGCGTCGTGGTCGCCGTCGGGCCGTACGTGCGCGGCGCGGGCCAGCCAGCGCCACGCCTCGTCGTCGTCGAAGGGCGGAAGGGTGTGCGTCCGCTTGAGTCGCTGCAGCTGCAGCCGATGCTCGAGCAAGCGCAGAAACAGGTACGACGCCGTGAAGTTGGCGCCGTCGTCGCGGCCCACATAGCCGCCGTCCGTGAGAGCCGCGAGCGCGTCGACGGTGCTGCGCACCCGTAACGTCTCGTCGGTACGGCCGTGCACCAGCTGCAGCAACTGCACCGCGAACTCGACGTCGCGGAGACTGCCGCGGCCGAGCTTGAGTTCGCGCTCGCGCAACTCGTGCGGCACGTTCTCCTCGACCCGACGCCGCATCTGCTGCACCTCGGGCACGAAGTCGTCGCGCTCCGATGCCTCCCACACCATCGGGCTCAGCGCCTCGATGTACTCCCTGCCGAGCTCCAGATCGCCGGTGGCCGGCCGCGCTTTGAGCAGGGCCTGGAACTCCCAGGTCTTGGCCCACCGCTTGTAGTAGGCGACGTGCGAGTCCAGGGTGCGGGTGAGGCTCCCGTTCTTCCCCTCGGGTCGAAGGCCGGCGTCCACATCGAAGAATGCCATCGACCCGATCCGCATCATCTCGCCGGCGAGCCGGGCGGACCGTCCGTCAGCCGGTTCCGCGACGAAGATGATGTCCACGTCCGAGACGTAGTTCAGCTCCCGCGCACCGCATTTCCCCATCGCGATCACGGCGAGCCGGCCGGGGACGGGCTGGTCCGGGTACAGCGTGGCGACGGCCACAGCGAGCGC
Organism: Acidobacteriaceae bacterium; assembly: GCA_903970215.1. GTDB lineage: Bacteria > Actinomycetota > Actinomycetes > Mycobacteriales > Mycobacteriaceae > Tsukamurella. Next base: position 4,135 of record CAJCHX010000310.1, on the reverse strand, counting down.
GGCGGTGAGGGCGGCATCGGCGAGGTCGGCCAGGTACTCGCCGACCTCGACGAACGGCAGCCACGGTTCGTTCTCCACCACGTCCGCCAGATCGCGTGCCGCGACCACCATCATGAGGTCGCGGTGAGCGGTGCGTAGCGCCGGTACTGCGGAGGTTCCCGCGACCGCAGCGCGGTACAGCAGATCGTCGTCCGGCCGACCCGGCACCTTCACGGCGCCGACCGAGGCGAGCATCGTCTCGCGGAGTTCCTCACGGTTCTTCAGCGGACCGCGGGCGGCCAGCAGGTGCCACGCACCCGGGTTGCTCACCAGGTGGTCGCCCAGCGCCTCCGAACCGCCGAGCACGCCGAACAGCCGCCCGCGCAGCGTCGTGTCCGAACGGATCGCAGCGTCCAGCTCGCCCCAGCCGTCGCCGAGCGCATCCCGCAGGCGCACCAGCGTCCTGAGGGTGACGTCGGCGTCAGGTGAGCGGGACAGCGCCCAGAGCACGTCGATGGTCTCCGGGTCAGCCCAGCCGAAGCTCTTGAGATCGTTCTCCGCGGTCGGCTCGAGTAGCCCCAGCCGACCGACACCCGGGATCCGCGACCGTTGCGTATTGGGATTCACGGTGCCTCCGTCGGCCGTCTCACACCGTCAGGAAGCGCTTCAGTTCGAACGGCGTGACCACCGATCGGTAGTCGTTCCACTCGGACCACTTGTTCCGCAGGAAGTACTCGAAGACGTGCTCCCCCAACGCGTCGGCGACCAGTTCGCTCTTCTCCATCTGCACCAGCGCGTCGTCCAGGCTGGCGGGAAGGTCGCGGTAGCCGAGCGAGCGCCGTTCCCGCGCGGTCATCCGCCAGACGTTGTCCTCGGCGGCGTCGGGCAGCTCGTATCCACCCGCGATGCCCGCCAGACCGGCTGCGGTCAGCACGGCGAAAGCTAGATAGGGATTACACGCCGAGTCGGGCGACCGCACCTCGATGCGGCGTGAGCTGGCCTTGTTCGGGGTGTACAGCGGCACGCGGACCATCGCCGACCGGTTCGCCGCGCCCCAGGTCGCCGCCGTCGGCGCCTCGTCCCCTGCCACCAGCCGCTTGTACGAGTTGACCCACTGGTTGGTCACGGCCGAGATCTCGGGCGCGTGGTGCAGGATGCCGGCGATGAACGCCTTGCCGGTAGCGGACAGCTGCAGCTCGTCGTCGGGGTCGTGGAAGGCGTTGGTGTCGCCCTCGAACAGGCTCATGTGCGTGTGCATGGCCGAACCCGGATGATGGGTGAACGGCTTCGGCATGAACGTGGCGCGTACGCCGGCGTTCATCGCCACCTCTTTGATCAGGTAGCGGAACGTCATCACGTTGTCCGCCATCGACAGCGCATCGGCGTACCGCAGATCGATCTCCTGCTGGCCCGGCGCAGCCTCGTGATGGCTGAACTCGACGGAGATACCCATCGACTCGAGCGCGCCGATCGCGTCGCGCCGGAACGTGGGCGCCACGTCGTGCACGGCCTGGTCGAAGTAGCCACCGTTGTCCGCGGGAATCGGCTCACTGCCGTCGGTCGGCAGGTTCTTCAGCAGGAAGAACTCGATCTCCGGATGCACATAGCAGCTGAACCCGAGGTCGGCCGCACGGTTCAGCTGACGGCGCAGCACGTGCCGGGGGTCCGCCCACGACGGGGTGCCGTCCGGCATCGCGATGTCGCAGAACATGCGGCACGAGTACGACTCCCCGGTCGGCCCCATCCAGGGCAGGACCTGGAACGTCGACGGATCGGGCTTGGCGACGGTGTCCGCCTCGGACACGCGCGAGAAGCCCTCGATCGACGACCCGTCGAAGCCGATCCCCTCGCCGAACGCACCCTCCAACTCGGCGGGCGCGATCGCGACGGACTTGAGGAACCCGAGGACATCGGTGAACCACAACCGCACGAAGCGGATGTCCCGTTCCTCGATCGTGCGAAGGACGAACTCCTGCTGCCGATCCATGCTGGTGACCCTATTCAACGAAGTGTTAACTGCGTGTTACGACCGAGCACGTACGTGTGTCGGGCCGTCACATCTCGGTACTCAGCCGCTGCACCGCAAGCCCGCAGGCGGCACCGTCAGTGACTGGAAGTACCGAGTGACGGAACCATCCACGCAGTCGTTGCCCTCGAAGGTAGCAGTGTGTTGGCTTCCTTCGAACGTGATCAGCGCAGCGTTCAACTGCTTCGCCAGGCTGACCCCGTTCGCGTACGGTGTCGCGGGATCGTGTGTGGTCGACACCACGACCACCTTCGACAGGTTCGGCGCGGCCGTGATGGTGTGCGGGCTCAGCGTGTTCTTCACCGGCCAGAACGCACACGCGGAGCGGGCTGCGCGCCCGGTGCCGCGGCCGTCGTCGTTGAAGGGCGCCACCCGCCGGATCTCCGTATCGAGCCGACCGAGCACCGCCGGGTCGGTGATCGGCGGGTTGTCCACGCAGTTGGTGGCCGTGAAGGCATCCATCATGCCGCTGTAGTGGCCGTTGGCGTCGCGTCCCTCATACATGTCCGCGAGCTTCTGCAAAGTGGTACCGATACCCTGCTTGAGCTCGACAAGCCCGGTGGTCAGCGCATTCCACAGGTTGGGCGAGTACATCGCCTGGATCGTGGCCGTGGACGCGTCCTGGTAGCTCAGCGGCCGCCCGGGCGACGCGGGAACCGGCTTGTCGATCAACGGCCACACCAAGTGGTGGTACACGTCGACCGCCTTCGACGGATCGTTCCCCAACGGGCACCCGGCGACCTTCGCGCACGCCTTCGCGTAGTCGTCGAACACCGTCTGGAAGCCGGCCATCTGTCGCACATTCGACTTCGACGGATCCTCCGACGGGTCGACGGCACCGTCGAGCACCATCGCGCGGATGTTCCCCGGAAACTCCTGCGCGTAGATCGCACCGATGAACGTGCCGTAGCTGAACCCGATGTAATTCAGCTTCTTGTCGCCCAGCACCGAACGCAGGACGTCCAGGTCTTTGACGGTGTCGGCGGTGCCGACATGCGCCAGGAAGGTATCGCCCATCTTCTGGGCACACAGGTCGGCGTTCTCCTTGTTGAACTGCTCCTGCTTGACGATCCCCTCGGGCGTGTTGTCGTCGGACAGGGTCAGCTCGCGGTTCGCATCCATCTGTGCGTCGGAATAGCAGCGGACCTGCGGGGTCGACGCGCCGACTCCACGCGGGTCCCAGCCCACCATGTCGAAAGTCTGGTTGACCGCCAGCTTGCTCCAGTTGGCCGCCGATCCCCCGACCAGCTGCACCCCGGATCCGCCGGGTCCGCCCGGGTTCACCAGCAACGAGCCCTGCCGGGTGCCCTGCGCCACGAGCCTCGTGACCGCCAGCGTGGCGTCGCCGGCGGACGGGTTCGAGTAGTCGATCGGAACCGTGACGCTGCCGCATTGCAGTCGGCCCGGCACGTCCTGGAAACCGTCCGTCTGCGCGAACGCCGCGCAGCTACCCCACGAGACCGACTGCGAGTAGTACTTGTGCAGCGCCGCATTCGGCTCGCCGCCGGCAGGGGTGGCTGACGGTGCCGCGCTCGTCGGCCCCGCAGCGATCGACCGCGACGGCACCGACTGCCCGGGGACAGTCGTCGAACATGCCGCCGTGAGCGCGACGGCCGCCAATAAGGCGACCGGTCCGCTCGCCCCGATCCAGGGGAGTCTGATCCGCATTGCAGCGATGATGCCAGAAGCGGACTACCCGGCGCCGAAACCGGAGGCCAGTCGCCTACTGTTGGCTTATGACGCCACTCCGTGTAGCGGCATGCCAGATCAACCCGGTCGTCGGTGATCTGGACGCCAACGTGCGCCGCATCACCGACGCCGCGCGAGCGGCCGCGCAGGGGGGCGCCCAGGTCGCAGTGTTCGGCGAGATGGCACTCACCGGCTACCCCGTCGAAGACCTCCTGCTGCGCCGTTCGTTCGCGGTCGATTCCCAGCTCGCGGTGCGCCGGCTCGCGCAGTCGCTGGACGAGGCGGGGTGCGGCGATGTGATCGTGGTGGTCGGCTTCCTCTCCTGGGACGCCCCGGAGGACCCCGCCTCGCACGCGCGCAACAGTGCGGGTGTCCTGTACGGCGGCCGGCTCGTCGCGCGGTACGACAAGCACTTCCTGCCGAACTACGGCGTGTTCGACG
>CAJCHX010000309.1 GCA_903970215.1 Acidobacteriaceae bacterium | reverse complement strand
GAGTTCGAGTTCGAGGACCACCGCGCCGTGGATCGCCGCCCAGACGTTCTTGGCCAGCACCGTCGGGTCGCCCGCCCGGAGTACGCCGCCGGCCTGGGCATACATGATCGTCTGCACCAGTGCGTCGAACGCGCGCCGCGGATTCTCCAAGGTGTCGTGGCCGAGGTTCGCGCCGAACATCAGCCGGTAGACCTGCGGGTGCTCCAACGCGATCCGCCGGTAGCTGCGGCCGCAGTCCATCATCCGCTGGGCCGGATCGGCATCGGTTATCGCGTGAATGGTCTCGGTCAATCGGGCGAAGCCGAAGTCCACCACGGCCAGCTGTAGCCCGTCTTTGTCGGTGAAGTGGTTGTACACCCCCATCGGCGCGACGCCTGCCTCCTTGGCGACGGCGCGCACCGTCAGGCCTTTGAGACCGTCACGCTCGAGCACCGCGATCGCTGCGGCGACGAGGGCGGTGCGAACGTCCGCGGTGCGCGTTCGGGGGAGGGCTTGCGGCATGGGATTCGATGATAGCGGTGTTGACCGATGCGTGTAACGATGTTCTACTGATAAAGAACATCGTTCTACAACGATTCGGAGTCATCATGCCCCTTCCTTCAAGCACCGTGACCGACGGCCGGCGCGCATCCAAGTGGGTCGTGCTCGCCATGCTGTGCGCGACCGTTCTGCTCGTCATGGTCGACAACACGATCGTCAACGTCGCGCTGCCCACCATCGCTGTCGACCTCGGCGCCGGAACGTCCGGCCTGCAGTGGGTGGTCGACGCCTACACGCTGGTGTTCGCCGGCCTACTGCTCGGCGCGGGTCACGCGGGCGACCGTTTCGGCCGCAAGCGGATGCTTCTGATCGGCATCGGGGCCTTCGCCGCGATGTCCGCGATCGCGGCCTCGGTGACCAGCTTGGACGCGCTGATCGCAGCCCGGGCCGCCCTCGGCGCGGCGGCCAGCCTCGTCTTCCCTGCGACCCTGGTCCTGATAATGGACACCTTCGGCGGCGACGAACCGAAGGCCAAGGCGCACCGCGCCGTCGCAGTCGGCTTGTGGGCCGCGATGGCAGGTGTCGGCGTGGCGATCGGCCCTGTCGCGGGTGGTTGGCTGCTCGAGCACTACTCGTGGGCATCGGTGTTCTGGGTGACGGTCCCGTACGGCGCGGTGGTGCTGGTGGCAGGTGCGGTCCTCCTGCCGGAGTCGCGGGCAGTGGTGAGCGGACGGTTCGACTGGCCCGGACTGGTGCTCTCGATGGCGGCGATCGGCACGCTCGTGTGGAGCGTGATCGAGGGGCCGCATCACGGCTGGACGTCCGGTGCCAGCCTGGCCGGGTTCGCGGGCGCCGCGGCGCTCGCGCTGGCCTTCGTGGCGCGAGAGCTGCGCGCTCCACACCCGGTCCTGGACGTGACCCTGTTCGCGAACCGCCGGTTCACGGTAGGGGCGTTGGTGATCGCGGTCGCGTTCTTCTCGTTGTTCGGCTTCATCTTCATGGTCACGCAGTACTTCCAGTTGGTCCGGGGCTACGGAACCCTGTCCGCCGGGCTGCACACCCTGCCGTTCGCGGTGGTGATGGCGGCGTTCTCGCCACTCGCGATGCAGGCTGCGCGGCGGTTTCCGGCGCACCTCGTGATCGCGGCGGGGATGGTCAC
>CAJCHX010000308.1 GCA_903970215.1 Acidobacteriaceae bacterium | reverse complement strand
TCTCGGCGCGGCGCGCCAGGCCGCGTGGGTGCTCGCCGGTTCGCAGCAACCCGCCCAGCGACATACCCCCGTCGCTCCGCTCGCCCCGCCACATCCCCCCGTCGCTCCGCTCGCCCCGCCACACTGGACGGCCCGCGGATCCGCGACGTTCACCGCCGTCGCCACACCGTGGGTGCGCGAACGCTACCGCGAGGCCGAACCGCTCACGCTGGGTCGGTAGCCAGCAGCTCCCGCAACGTCGCCCGCGCACCCCGCGCACGCAGCGATCCCAGCGCGGCGAGGTAGGGACCGGTGAAACCCTCGTGCTGCGCGAGATCCCCGAACAGTGCCGGATCCGACACGAACGCAAGGGGTTCCGTGCGAGAACGGCGCGCGAGCGACACGAGCTCGACGGCCCGGGGGTCGACGACATCGATGGGCGCCCCCTGTTCGTCCTCCCCCTCGTCGTAGCGGGTCCAGGCGGCGACCACGGCCGCAGCAAGCGGCGCGGACTCCCCCGCGGCGAGGCGCTCGCGGATGACGGGCAGGAGCCACTTGGGAATCCGGTCCGACGAGTCCTGGCACAGCCTGGCGACGGTGTCCGCGATCGCGGGGTTGGAGAACCGCTCCAGCAGAGTGTCGACGTACTCGTCGAGGTCGACTCCGGGCACGGGGCGCAAGGTGGGCCTGCCCTCGTCGGTCATGTAGCGGCGCAGCAACTCCCGGATGTCGGGGTCGGCGGCGGCGTCGTGCACCAGCCGGTGGCCCAGTAGGTGACCGAAGTAGCACAGGGTCTGGTGGCCGGCGTTGAGCAGCCGCAGCTTCATCAGCTCGTAGGGAGCCACGTCGGGCACCACCTGGACGCCCACGGTCTCGAGGGGCGGTCGACCCGCGGCGAAGTCGTCCTCGAGCACCCATTGAGTGAAGGGCTCGGCGACCACGGGCCAGCGGTCGTCCACTCCGGTGCGTTCCGCCACCTCCGCCCGCATCCCAGGCGGTGTCGCTGGAGTGATCCGGTCGACCATCGAATTGGGAAAGCGAACGTGCGCGTCGATCCAGTCGGCCAGGGCGGGGTCGGCGAGCCTGGCGAAGGCCAGGAACGTGCGATGGGCCATCGTGCCGTTGCCCTCGATGTTGTCGCAGGACATGACGGTGAACGGGGGCAGGTCGCGGTCGCGGCGTCGGCGGAGGGCCTCGACCACGTAGCCGAACACCGTGACCGGGACCGCTCCGGGAAGCAAGTCGGCAGCCACGTCGGGCGCGGACGCGTCGAACTCCCCCGTCGCAGCGGCGAAGTTGTAGCCACCCTCGGTGATCGTGAGCGAGACGACCCGGGTCTCGGGGTGGGCCAGACGCTCCAGCACCGCCTCGGGATCGTCCGGCGCGTACAGGTAGTCGACGATCGCACCGATCACCGACGTCTCGACTGCGCCGTCGGCGTGTTTGAGCGTCAGCGTGTACAGCCCATCCTGCGGCACCAGTGCGTCGCGCATCGCCCGGTCGGCGGGCCGCAACCCCACGCCGCACACCCCCCACTCGGCGGCCTCGGGACCGTCGGCCAGCAGCCTGTCGACGTACATCGCCTGATGGGCGCGGTGAAATCCGCCTACTCCGAAGTGCACGATGCCGGTGCGTACCTTCGCACGGTCGTACGACGGCACTTGCAGACCAGGCCGGCCGAGCAGCCCCGGCAGCGTCGCGGCGCCGAGTGGGACAGGGGCGTGCTGGGTCGCGGCGAACCCGGTCTCGTCCTTCATTGTGGTCGGTCCTCTCACTGGTTGCTGATGGCGGAGCGGACGACCGCCTTGATGGTGCCGGGGATCCGGTCGGCATTGAGTGCATCTTCGGCGTGATCGAGATCGAACCGGCCGGTCACCATGCCGTCGAGGTCGACCCGGCCGGATGCGACGAGCGCGATGGCGGCAGGCCAGGTGTTGGCGTATCGGAAGACGCTGGTCAGTATCAGTTCGCGGTTCTGGATCAACGCGACCGGAAGCTCCATGGTGTCGGCCCCCATGCCGACCAGCACGACCCGGCCGCCGGGGCGGACAGCGCGGATCCCGGCGAGCACCGCCGACTGCGCGCCGGACGCATCCACGAACGCGTCGAAGCCCGTCCCGACGCCTGCACCCGAGTCGCCGCCCGGGTCGGCGACCCGGCTGGCGCCGAACCGGGTTGCGGCCGTGCGCCGATCGGGGTCGGGGTCCGTGACGACGATGTCGGTCGCCCCCGACGCGCGAGCGACCTGTGCGCACATCAGCCCGATCGGGCCGGCACCCGCGATCAGGATCCGGCCGCCCGCGCCGACCGCCGCCTTGCGGAGCGCAGCGATGCCCACCGACAGCGGTTCGAGCAGCGCCGCGGCCTCGTCGCTCACCGAGTCCGGCACCGGGTGCGCGAACGCCGCACCGATCGTCACGTACTCGGCGAGCGCCCCGTCGACCGGCGGGGTGGCATAGAAGCGCATCTGTGGACACAGGTGGTAGTCGCCGCGCAGCGATTCTGCAGAAGCCGGGTCGGGCCGCTGCGGCTCGATCGACACGCGCTCGCCGAGC
>CAJCHX010000307.1 GCA_903970215.1 Acidobacteriaceae bacterium | reverse complement strand
TCCAGATGCGCGACGTGCGCGGCGACCGCGCGTACGTCCCAACCGGGTAGGTCTGTGGGCCGGTCGAAGTCTTCTTCCGGCAGGGTGTCCAGCAGCCCGGTGAAATCGCAGACGCACCCCCACCAGAGCTCGACCAGGTCGGAAAGAGTGCGCTCGGCTGCCATGGCCTCGACCCTATAGGCTCGAAAGCCGTGGCGAACACGGTCGAGCTGGTCCGCGAGCACCTGATCCGGTTCCGGGCTGCGCAAGGATTTCGGCTACCGGTATCGGCATCGGTCACATTTCTCGGCGTCGAGCCGATCGAGGTGCTGCGGTGGGCGGACTGGGTGGGGCCGGACGGGCGGGTGGACGTGTCCGCGCCGGGTGGCGGTCCGGTCGTCCACTACGCGTCGGTGGGATGCTCGCGGCACCCCATGACCGACCCCACGGCCCTGGTGACCGCTACCGACGGTCCGCGGGCGGAACTGCTGATCGAGATGCGACCCGACCCTGCGACCTACCCCGCGCGATCGGCCGAGGCCACGCTCGCCGGGTTGCACCGTACCGTGGCGGTTCTCGCCGCTGCGCCCGCAGTCGAGGGTCTGGTCTTGGTCCCCGATGCGCTGGTGGATCTGGGCGCCCCGCTGTGGCAGGGCGCGCCCTTCACGGGGGTGCTCCTCGAGGAGTCCGACATCGACGATCTCTCTGCGCCGGGCGGTGCGCCGGTGCGGTTCCTCCGGGCGGTGCCGATCACCGCGAACGAGGCGGCATGGGTGCGGCTGAAGGGTGCGCAGGCGCTGCGCGCCGCGTGGGCCGAGGCGGGCATCGACCCGACGGACCCGGGCCGCGGTGCCGTGTCCGGCGTCTGACGAGGTGGTCGAAGGGCTCAGCCCGCCGCCCAGTATCGGTCGCGGAGTACCGCGACCACCTTCTCGATCGCCCCTATCGGGTCCGTGTCGATGTCGTGCCAGGTGAACGCCATCGGTAGCCATCCGGCCAGGGTGATGGCATTGAGTTTCGCGTGGTCGGCCTCGAATCGTTCCTGCGTTCGGTGGAACGCCCAGCCGTCTACCTCGATCGTCACTCGGTACTCGGGGAAGGCGAAGTCGGCGCGGTAGCGGCCGATCTGCAGTTGCTGGACCCACCCCGTGATGCCCTCGGCGCGGAGCAGGCCCGCGAACCGGCGTTCGGCGTGCGATTCCGAGTCTGTATCGACGACCGCGAGCAGGCGCCGGGCCTCCGCCATGCCGATCCGGCCGGCGTTGCGCTCCAACGCCGTGCGAAGGCCGCCGGTCGTCACAGCACCTGTCTGCAACGCGCGGTCCATGAGGCGTGCGCCATCGCCGCTGCGCAGAATGGAGGCGCAGTCGAGCAGTGTGAGCGGACGCCGGGTGACGGACAGCCCAGCCACGTTCTCGATGTCCCTTGCAGCCAGCTGTCGCCGCCGGGCGTTGGTCCGGGTGATGCAGCGCACCTGGGCCCGGGCGGACGGCGGGACCGTGATAGTCACCACCGGGTCGAGATCGGGAAGCAGACCGTGCCACCAGGCCGCAGCAGTCCCGTCGGCTGTGCCGTTGTGGGCGAGGACAGCGGCGCGGAGCCGCGCACGCTCCGTGAACGGGTGTGCGACCGACAGATAGACCCCACGTCCCACCTGTTGCCGTCCCCGCGGTCGAGCGCACTGGCGACCGCCCCGCGTCCGAGCCCTACTCCGAGTGCCTGGGCTCTGGTGATGATCCCGTCGTTCGCCGCGAGAATCTCTGCCACCGTTTTCGTCGTCCCCACGTCAATTGGACGCGTACCAGACAGGGGTGGTTCCAGCCCGTGCAGCATGCCGCGTTGTGCACGTGGGGGATGTACAACGCAGCACGCTGTCGGCGCTGAAAGGGCCCGGGCGCGAGACCCGGCTACCCCGCGGGCGGCCCCGTGGGTCCGCCGGACTTCGGGGACGGTACAAATGAGACGTGAGTAAGCGCCTGAGCACTGCCGCGTGCACGACCGCCCTGGTCTGCGCGATCGGGTCGGCCGCGGCGGGCTGCGGCGACGGCGGTGATGCGTCCGACCTGGGGCCGGCTGAGGTCGAGCCCGCGGTGGTGATCGGGGCAGGTAACGGCGCAGCTTCCCAGGTCGAGGCGAACATCTACGCGGACGCGCTGCGGACGCTGGCAGGCGGCCGGGTCACCGTGCGGACGGGTCTGCCGGACCCCGTCGGAGCGGTCGAGTCGGGAGTCGTGACGATGGTCCCGGCATTGACCGGCGATCTGATGCGACGATACGGCGGCCCTGCAGCGGCATCGATCACTGCCGCG
>CAJCHX010000306.1 GCA_903970215.1 Acidobacteriaceae bacterium | reverse complement strand
ACCGGCGATCGCGGACATGAGCCGCTTGTTCCGCTGCATGAAGGCGTCCGTCCCGAAGGTGGTGACGCCGCGGAACAACAGTGCGGCCCATACCCAGCCGGGGGCGCACACCCTGGCGTCCCGCCTCGAGATGCCGCGCAGGAGTGCGGTGCCGGCCACTTCGACGGGCATGGCCTCGGTCAGGAAGGCCGGCATCGCCTGGCGGGCCTCGACGATCTGTTCCTGTGCGAACACCTCTGCGGCGAGGTCGGTTTCGATGAATCCGAGGTAGGCGACGCCGGCGGTGGCGCCGTGCGGCACGAGTTCGGTGCGCAGCGCGCGGATGATCTGTTCGACTCCGGCCTTGCTCGCGGCGTAGGAGGCGTTGAGTGTGCCGTTGAGGAAGGCGTAGATCGAGGCGACGGCGAGGATGTGCCCGCGGGATTCGACGATGTAGGGGAGGGTGGCTCGGATGGTGCGCCATTGCCCCAGAAGGTCCACCTCGACGGTGCGTTCGAACGCGACGGGGTCGATGGTCAGGACGGTGTCGGACGGTGGTGCGATTCCGGCGTTTGCGACCACCACGTCGATGCTCCCGAAGCGGGCGGCGGTGTCGGCGGCCGCGCGTTGCAGGGCGGGCATGTCGGTGACGTCGGCCTGGAACGCGGCGGCACGCGGACCCAGTTCTGCGGCGAGTGCCTCGAGCGGCGCGAGCTTTCGGCCGACGAGCGCCACGTCGGCGCCGGCGGCGTGGGCTTGGCGGGCTACCTCCGCTCCCAGGCCGCGAGCGGCGCCGGTGACGAAAACGGTGCGCCCGGAGAGTGACTCGGATGTGGACGGGTTTCCCATGAGATTTCTCCTGTCGGGATTCAGCCGCACGCGGCGGCGAGTTCGGTGAGTGCCTCGCCGCTGTACACGGCCAGTCGCTGGAGGTGGGGGATGGCGTCTCGGTCGCCGACGAATCCGAAGTCGAGGGTGTCGCTGTATCCCATGAAGGTGACGTTGAGAGCTGCAGCGTGGACCGGGATGGACACGGGGTACATCGCCTCGAGCCGGCTGCCGCGGAAGTACCGTCTCTCCTTCGGTCCCGGAACGTTGCTGACGATCAGGTTGAACGTCTGCGGGATCGGGGAGCGGACCCCGGCGTATGCGATGGACCCCTGCACGGCGGCCGGGGACAGCAGGGCCAGGCTGTAGGCGATCATCGCGGCTTGCGACATGCCTTGCAACTGCGCCTTTCCCGCTGTCGTGGAGGTCGCGACCGCGTCGAGCCGCTCCAGCGGATCCGCGACGTCGGTACCCAACGACGCGAGTACCGCGCCGACCGCGTTACCGCCGCCCGCATCGCCGGTGGGTCGGATGTTGACCGGCACGAACGCGATGAGCGGTGCGTCGGGCAGCTCGTCGAGCTCGGACAGGAACCGCCGGAGTGCTCCGCCGAGCACGCTCAGGCACACGTCGTTGACGGTCACGCCGCGCTCGTGGCCGATCCGCCGGATGAGGTCGAGGTCGAGGTCCTGGGTGGCGAATCGACGATTCCTGCCGATGCGCCGGTTGAGGATCGTGTCCGGCGCCTGCACGGGCGTCACCAGACCGCGGCCCGAACCTCGTCGCAGGGCCAATCGGGCTGCCGCGGCGCCCACCTGCTCGAAGACCGTGGCGCCCGCGACCGCCGTCTGGGCGACGCCCCCAGCCGTGCCGAGAACGTCCGCGATCAGACCCCGGGGGGTCGCCTCGGGCCGGGGCGTGCGGGCCGGCGGCGGCACCGCGAACAGGATCGGCGTGTCCGTGGCGTCGGGGTCGGCGGGCAGGCTGCGTTGCAGCATGCGCATACCGGAGTAGCCGTCCACCAGTGAGTGGTGCATCTTCACGTAGATCGCGAATCTGCCGCCTTCGAGTCCCTCGATGACGTGCATCTCCCACGGTGGTCGGGAGAAGTCGAGCTGGTTGCTGTGCAGACGCGAGACGAGGGTGCCCAGTTCCCGCTCGCCGCCCGGGTGCGGCAGTGCGGAATGCCGGAAGTGATAGTCCAGATCGAAGTTCGGGTCCACCACCCACGACTGCAGGGGAGGAGGTACGACCCTCGGGTACTTCAGCTTTCGGCTCCACGGCTCTTGCACCACCGAGTCGCGCCGGATCTCGGCGATCATGTCGGTGAGGTAGTCCGGCCCGGCATCGGGCGGCAGCGTGAAGCGCAGCAGTGCGGCGACGTGCATCATCATGCCGCCTGCCTCGCCGTACAAGAACACCGAGTCGAGCGGGCTGACCGGCCGCGACGGAGCCGCGGTGGGCGGGTTGGACATGGTGAGCTCTCCTCTTACGGTGCTGTCGGTGATCCCCCACGCTATGCGGCTGTGAGCCGGGCCACACCACCTCCCGGAGCGGAAAGCGCGAGCAGGATTCGTCCTCATCAGACGAACCGGAGCGCAGAAAACGGGGATTCCCCCGTGGCCGTCGCCGTACAGTTCCGTCGGTGAGGCAACCAGATCGGGATCGGGTCACCGCAGCGGTGACTCAGGTCCTTTCTCGGATGTCGCGGAGCGACTTCGCCACGGCGCTGACGGCCAGGATCACGGCGGAGCAGGAGGATCTGCGCGGCGACCACGACTTCGTCGACCCCCTTGCGGCGAGCGTCGCGTCGAACGTCGACACGGTCTTCGATGCGCTCCGCCTCGGTGTGCCGGCCGAACGGATCACTACCCCGACGGCGGCGTTGGACTATCCGCGCAGGCTCGCCCAGCGTGGCATGCCGGTCACCTCACTGGTGCGCGCGTACCGGCTCGGTCACGAGACCATGCTCTCGCTGCTACTCGCGGCGATCCGAGACTCCGACCTCGACCCCCGACTGCGCCTCGCGGCGACCGAGTGGATCACCAGATGGTCGTTCCGGTACGCCGACACCGTCACGGAAGTAGTGATCGACGAGTACGAACGGGAACGGGCGAAGTGGTCCGAGCACGCGTCCAGCGCGCGAGCGATACGGGTACGCGAACTGCTCGCCAGTGACGACGACGATGTCGCCGCGGGTTCGGCGGCGATCGGCTATCCGCTCTGGCGCACGCACGTCGGGATCGTGCTCTGGTTCGAGGAGGGTGCCGACGAGGTGGACCGCCTCGAACAGTTCCTCCGCCGAACAGCCCGGGCCGGCGGAGCGGCGGAGGCCCCGTTGTTCCTCGCGGTGGACGGCGTCACCGGGTGGGGGTGGATCCCCGTGGCCGCCGCGGACGCCACGGCGGCGATCCGACACGCCGTCACGGATGCCCCGGACTGTCCGCGGGTCGCGCTCGGGCGGCCGCTGCCGGGTATCGGCGGCTTCCGCCGAACCCACGCGAGCGCGCTGGACGCCTGCCGCGTCGCGAAGATCAGTGGCGCAGCCGTCACCGTGGCCGACGATCCGGGGACCGCGCTCGCCGCGCTCGTCTTCGATCGACCGCACGCCGCGCGGGACTGGGTGCACGACGTTCTCGGCCCCCTCGCCGACGACACGCCGGCCGATGCTCGGCTGCGTGGCACTCTCGAGGCCTTCCTGCGTACCAGCAGCAGCTACAAGGCCACGGCGGAGGAGCAGAACCTTCATGTGAGTTCCGTGAAATACCGGATCCAACGTGCCGTCGAGCGCCGCGGGCAGCCCATCGGAGCCGATCGGCTCGACGTCGAGGTCGCTCTCCTGCTGCGCCGTCTGCTCCCCTGATCCACCATGCTGAACCACATGAATGTGCTGACGGTGTCCGCCGTGTGCTTCCGCGACGACGAGGGGCGCGTCCTGACCGTGCGCAAACGGGGGACCGAAGCGTTCATGCTTCCCGGTGGGAAGCAGGAACCGGGGGAGAGTGCGCTCGCCTGCGCGGTGCGGGAGGTGGAGGAGGAACTCGGCGTCGTGGTGGACGAGGCCGAACTGCGGCTCGTGGTCGCGTGGCGTGGACCGGCCGCGAACGAGCCCGACACCGATATCGACTCGACCGTGTACGCGACCGATCGGCGGGTCGATCCGGAGGCCGGCGCCGAGATCGCGGAACTCCGGTGGATCGACCCCGCCGATCATGCCGGAGAGCCGATCGCGCCGATGCTCGATCTGTACCTGTTCCCCGAGCTGCGGCGAGCGGGATGGTGATGTTCAGATCCGCCGCAGTGCGATCAGTGCGTCGAGCACGGCGCGGGCCGCGTTGGACGGGGTGAGGGCGGTGCGCCACGCGACGCCCATCCGCCACGGCAGCGGATGGTCCCGGCACAGTGCGATCGGCGTGTGCGGGTGTACCGACGCCACCGACCGCGGCACCAGTGTGACCCCGAATCCCGACACGGCGAGCTGGATCGCAAAGCCCTGATCCGCCACCTCGATCACGCTGTTACGCACGGGGATCGCGTCGTCGACGACCGATCGGGTGCCCCAGCCGGGCGGGAAGTCGATGATGCGTTCGCCGGCGAGGTCCGCGCGCGTGAAGGCGCCGCCCGCCAGTCGGTGATCGGGCGGGGTGACCAGCACGAGGGGCTCGGAGGCCAGGGGTTCCACGGTGATCCCGGCCTGCACGGTCGTGAACGCACCCAGGGCGAGGTCCAGCGTCCCGTCGATCAATCCCGCGATGTTGCCTGCCGTTCCACGGGGGTGCTGCCGCATCGCGATCGACACCCGCGGGTGCGCGCGGTGCACGTCGGCGAACGCGCGCGCGAGGTCGTAGCCGGCGACGTTGACCAACGCGCCTACTACGACGGTGCCGGTCAGGTCACCGCGAGTCCCTTCAGCGGCGTCGCGCACGCGTTCCCGGGCGACGAGGGCGAGCCGCGCCGGGCCCAGTGCGGCCTCGCCCGCGGGGGTGAGCCGGAGGACCGTCGGCGTGCGGTCGAACAGCCGCGTGCCCAATTCCCGCTCGAGCTTCGCGATCGAGGTCGAGACAGCCGACTGCACCAGGTTCAAGGAGCGTGCCGCCGAGGTGAACGTGCCCTGTTCGCAGCACGCCACGAAACATTCGAGTTGGCGAAGTTCCACGGGAAACCACTCCATCTATGTTGTTGATGTCTATATCGGAATCTATCGCTTTCATTCATTATCGGCGCGGAGGACGATGGACGACATGACGAGCCTCGCGCACACCGGTCCGCCGCATACCCGTCGGCTCGGCACCGGCCTGGTCTTCCTGTTCGCCGTGACCGCGGGTTCCTCGGCGGGAGCCATGTACTACCTGCAGCCACTGCTGCACGACGTGTCGCGTGAGTTCGGGGTGTCCACGGCGGCCGCGGGCACCGTGATCAGCGCCACCCAGGTCGGCTACCTCGTGGGCCTGGCGTTCGTGGTTCCGCTCGGCGACTTCGTGGGCCGCCGCGGTCTGGTGTCCGGGCTGGTCGCGGCATCCGGTATCGCGTTGCTCGCGTCTGCCGCCGCACCGGGTTTTCCGGTCCTGCTGGTGCTCGTCGCCGCGACCGGCGTGTCCGCTGCTGCCGCGCAGGTGGTCGTGCCGTGGGCGTCCGCACTCGCCTGCCCCGACGAGCGTGGTGCAGTGGTCGGCCGAGTGATGAGCGGCCTGCTGATCGGCATCCTGAGTTCGCGGATCCTGGCCGGTCTGATCGCGGAGTGGGGCGGCTGGAGGACCGTGCTCCTGGTCGCGGCCGGCCTGCAGGCCGTGATGGCGATCGCCGTGTTCGCGGTTGCGCCCCGCTCGGACCCGTCCCGTTCCGACCCGTCCCGTTCCGACCCGTCCGGGACCCGCGCGTCGTATCCCGCCGTGCTGGCATCGATCCTGCACCTGATCCGGCGCGAGCCCGTGCTGCGTATCCGCATGCTGCTGGGCAGCCTGGCGATGGCGGGGTTCAGCCTGCTGTGGACGTCGATCGCATTCCTACTCGCCGGTTCGCGCGGATCGGCCTTCCACTTCTCAGACGCTGCGATCGGGCTGTTCGGACTCGCCGGCATAGCGGGTGCACTCGGCGCCCCGGTCATCGGCCGACTGTCCGATCGTGGCCACGGCACCCGCGCCACCTACCTGACGTGGGGGGTGCAGCTGGTCGGGTGGGCACTGCTGTTCGCCGGTGGTCGCTCGGTCGCAGTCCTGATCGTGGCGCTCCTGGTGTTCGACTTCGGCCTCCAGGGCGCGCATCTGTCCAATCAGGCCGCCGTGTATGCGCTGGATCCGGATGCGCGCTCGCGGATCACCACGGCGTACATGGTGGCGTACTTCTTGGGCGGCGTCATCGGGTCGCTGCTCGGCGGCGCGGCGTACCAGGCCGGCGGGTGGGGATTGGTGTGCGGCGCAGGTGCGGGGCTCGCCGTCGCCGGCCTGGGAAGCTGGGCGGCATTCGACGGCGCGAGCGCGGTCCGGGCCGCCCGTCGGGCCCGGGCCCCTCAGGCCCAATAGCTCCGTACGTCCTCGGCGATCGCCCTGCCCTGGGCGTATCCGGCGCGCGCACACGCGGGCCGGACAGCCGGATCGAGCGGGTCTGTGCCGACCGCCTGCCACGTGGCGACGTCCGGATGGATCACGAACGCTCGCTCCCGCACCTGTCGTTCGTGGTCGGGGAACAGTCGGTCCGGCCGCGGGTCCGGCTGCAGGACCAGGATCGTCGTCGCGCCTTCAGCGAGGTCGGCGTTGGTCGAACTCAGCATCCCGCCGTCGATGTACTCGTCGCCGTCGATCCCGATGTGTGGCCACAGCCCCGGAACCGCGCAGCTGGCCGCGACCGCGGCGACCAGAGGGACGCCCGAATCGGCGTCGAACGCCACCCGTGCCCGCCGCTTTCGCGACAACGCCGTGACCACCAGACCGGGCCGCCAATCGCACCCCGCGATCCGGTGCCGGATCACGTCGAGTCGCGCCTCCGCCAGGTCGGTCGCGGTGGGCAGCGAGAAGAAGTGGTCGATCAACGCGCCGTCCGCGGGCGGCGGATCCTGCGTCATGACGTCGAGCAGCGACGCGATCTGCTCCTCGCTGTGCCGGCCGGGGCTGATCTCCTCCACCGTCGGGGCATCGCCGACCAGCCCCGCGTACAGGTCCGACGGCGCGCGGTTGGCCGCCTGAACGGCCACCGTCGATCCCGCGGAACTGCCGACGACGCGCTCCGCGTCGCGTACCGGGGTCAGTCCGTCCGCCTCCCAGGCAGCCAGCAGTCCCGTCATCCAGGCGATCCCGGCCAGACCCCCTCCGCCCAGCACCACCGCGCGTCCGGCATTCATGCACGTCATTGTGCCCGAGGTGCGGTCACCGCGGGTCCTTGTTCGCAGCGCGAAGGCGATCGACACCGTGGTCGAATTCCTGTCGTACCGTTGTCCTACCGTGGGGCCGTGAGGATCAGCAGGGACCGGGCCCGCCGGATCGCGCTGGCTGCGCAGGGTTTCGAGCCGGGGTTCGCCCCGCGCGGAACGCCGACGATGCGTCATGTCCAGAAGGTGATCGACCGCGTTCGGGTGCTGCAGGTCGACAGTGTCAACGTGGTGGCCCGCAGCCAGTACCTGCCCGTGTTCTCGCGGATCGGCCCGTACGACCAGGCGCTGCTCGACCGCGCTCGAGACACCGCCCCGCGGCGCCTCGTCGAGACGTGGGCGCACGAGGCGTCGCTGGTTCCGCCGCAGGTGTGGCCGTTGTTGCGGTATCGGCACGGCTCCGAGCGAAACCTGGGGCGGGTCGCGTCGTTCGAGGCGCGCCACCCGGGCATGCTCGATCGGATCCGGTCTGAGCTGGCGACCGTGCCGCCCGTCACCGCTCGCGAACTCGAGGTGGCGCTCGAGCACGACCAGGTGGTCGAGAAGACGCATTGGGGCTGGAACTGGTCGGCGGTCAAAGAGGGGCTCGAGATCCTATTCCGGGTAGGCGAGGTGACCAGCGCCGGCCGCACCCAGCAGTTCGAGCGCCGGTATGCGCCCACGTCCGCCGTGCTCGGCGAGACGCCCGACATCGGTGCCGACGCTGCGCTGGCCGAGTTGGTCCGCCAGTCCGCGCGCGCCGTCGGGATCGGCACCGCGCGCTGCCTCCGCGACTACTCCCGACTGAGTACCGCCGAGGCCGCACCCGGTATCGCCGCACTGTGTGAGAGCGGGGAGCTGCTCGAGGTGGACGTGCCGGGCTGGTCCGGTCCGGTGTACCTGCACGCGGACGCGCGCCGGCCGCGTGAGCTGGCCGCGCGCACCCTACTGTCGCCGTTCGATCCCGTCGTCTGGCAGCGTGAGCGTGCGGAGGCGCTTTTCGACTTCCGCTACCGCATCGAGATCTACACGCCGAAACACAAACGCGTGCATGGTTATTACGTTCTTCCCTTCCTGTACGGCGACCGGATCGTGGGGCGCTGCGATGTCAAGGCCGACCGTCCGGGTTCGACGTTGCTCGTGCACTCGATCGACTGGGAGCCGGGTGCGCGCACGCCGGACGCCGAGGTCGCGTTGGAGCAGACCGTCGCATCGATGGCAGGCTGGCTCGACCTCGCCGCTTACCGCCTGGGCTGATCTATCCGGCTCTATCCTCCCCGTCGCCCCGTCGTCTATGCCCCGTCGTCGCTGTGCTGTGCGGTGATCGCCGTGAACACCTGGAACAGGTACTCCGAGGAGGGTCGGTAGCGGCCGTGGTCGGGAGATGAGAGCCGAGAGGCGTTGTCCCACTGTGCTTTGGTGATCACATCGAAGTTGAGTCGGTAGCCGATCTCCCCGGATGCCAACTGCAGCAAGGTCTTCGATGCTCTGCCGTTCCCCTCCCGGAACGGGTGGGCGCAATTGAGGTATGCGTAGGCCTCGGCCGCCAGCCGTGCGTAGTGCAACCGGTCGAGGCGCTGCCCCCTCCGGCGGAACCGCCCGTGCGGAAGCCGACGATGCAGCAGCCGGTGTGCGTCGTCGAGGTACCGCTCGATCCGATCGGCGTGGAAGGCGCTGTGTCCCAGGCCCATGTCATACTTCCGGTACGCTCCCGCCCACGGGTACACGGCCCCGAACAGGGTGCGGTGGATCGCCGCGAGGTGTGGGCCGTCGTACGTTGCCGGGATGTCCGCGAGCCCCATCTCGATCCGGTACCCCTGGGCCGTGCCGACCTCGAACTCGAGCTGTGTGAGCGCCGCGCCGTCCCTGATGCCGAACCTGTTGCGCAGCACCCGGGTACCCGGGTAGACGGTGTCCGGGAACGACTGTGGCGTCTCGACCGCATCCGGCGGGCCGACTTCCGTCGCCGCGGCCAGCGCGCGATCGACCGCCTCAGAGATGAAGGTGTCGATATCGACGATCCCTTCGGCCAGGGTGCACAGCCGTTGCAGGGCCGCGGGTTCGGGCCTCCAACCCTCCAGCGCAGCATTGGCGACCGCTCCGCGGAGGCGGTGTGCACGCTCGCGATCGAGGCGCGCGAAGGGATCGACCTGTTCCGAGGTCATGCGCTTACCGTATCCGGCCTCGAACGGATCGTCCGCCCTGCGGCAATGTGTGATGGATGTCGCATTCGCGCGATGCGCATTGTGCCGTCGGCGGCGTTCGGTGGTATTTTGACCCCATGTCCGGGATTCAAGAGGCACACCTGCGCGTCGGCTATGAGACCGTCGCGCTCGGTTGTCGTCTCCCGATGGTCCGGGTGTTCTGTCGAATGTGTCGCCGGTAAGCCGCTCTCGGCAGCCCCCCATGCATCTTCAGACCATCCCGAGTTACGCCCGCGCTCTCCGGCGTCCGCAGCTGTAGCGGTCTCGCCGACCGGGTCTTGTGACGCCAACACTCATCGAGGAATCATGACCGTCGTCGATTTCGACACCCGCCCGACCAGTACCCACTCCGCCGCTCCCCGTCCGGCGGTGTCTCGCCCCGCCGGCCCGCGTTCCGGTGGGCCCCATCCCACGGCGTCCCGTACGCCGGCACCCCGTCCCAGCACCGCTCCGCGCGTATTCGCGCCCCAGCTGCGAGTGGCCGATAAGCCCGCCGCCGCGGTCCTGCGGGTCATCCGCCGTGGCGGCCTCGTCCTGCGCGACGAGATCGTCAAGGAGACCCAGTTGTCCGCCGCCACGGTCAACCGCCAGGTCACGGCCCTGATCGAGGCCGGGCTCGTCCGCGAGCGGGCAGACCGAGCGGCGAGTGGCGTCGTCGGCCGCCCGCGTCTGCCCCTCGAGATCGACCCCGACGGGCCGGTCGCATTGGGCATCCACATCGGCTTCCGGGTCTCCACCATCACGATGCACGACGTCGCGGGGAAGGTCGTCGGCGCGATCCAGATCCCCACGCCGTCGAGCAGCGACCCGACCGAAGTGCTGTCGGTGGTGGCCACCAGTGCACGCCGGTTCCTGACCCGGTTCGAGAACCGCACCGTCCTCGGAGCCGGGATCGCGATCGGCGGCCGCGTGGACGAACGCGGCGTGGTTCTCGACCACCCGCGCCTCAAGTGGAGTGGCGTCGCCCTGGGCGAGCGGCTGTCCGGAGCGATCGGCCTGCCGGTTACGGTTGCACCGCACGTCGAGGCGATGGCCGCCGCTGAACTGCACCTTTCCCCCGAGCTCGAGTCGCAGGGCTCCACGCTGTACTTCTACGGACGCGAGACCGTGGGTGTCGCGCTCGCGCTGCACGGCGCGGTGCACGCCCCCAAGTCGGGCCCGCACACCATCGGGCACCTGCCGATCCGCGGTGCCGAACTGCTGGACCCGCGTCGCACCGGGCGGCTCGAGGATGCGGTCACCGACACCGCCTTCGTGGAGGCGGCCGTCGCGGCCGGCCTGGACGTGCAGGCGGCGGGCGACGTTCACAAACTGGCCGCTGCGCACCCCGAGACGCCCCAGGGGATCGTCGCACACGCGCTCATCGCCGAGCGCGGTCGGTTGCTCGGCGAAGCCGTCGCGCTCGTGGCCGACATCTTCAACCCCGATCGGGTGATCCTCGGTGGGCAGGCGTTCACCGACTTCCCGGGGATCCTGCCCGAGGTGTCCCGGGCCCTGAAGGCCACGTCGGCCGAGCCGGGCCGGGAGGTCCGGGTGACCGGTGCAGCCGGCCGGGTGCAGCAGCAGGCCGCGGGCGCGGTCGCGCTGGACGGCGTCTATACGGACCCGCTGGGGGCCGTGGCGCGCGCTTCGGCCTAGCGCCAACCTCGCGTTAAGTACAGGCCAACCTCCAGGGCGGTAGATTGAGGCGCCTGATACAGGGAGGTTGGTGCAGTGGTAGCGCAGCCGGGCGATGTGATCGCGGGCTACACCGTCGAGTCGGTGCTGGGCACGGGCGGTATGGGTTCGGTGTACCGCGTGCGGCACCGGACTCTGCCGCGCTCGGTGGCACTGAAGGTGTTGCACGAACAGTTCTCCAGTAGTGAGTCGGTCCGGGCGCGCTTCGACCGGGAGGCCGACTTCGTGGCCGGGCTCAAGCACCCGGGCATCGTGGACGTGTACGACCGGGGCGAGTCCGACGGGCACCTGTGGATCGCGATGGAGCTGGTCGACGGCGAGAATCTGTCGGCCATCGCGCAGCGCGAGGGGCCGTTCAGTCTGGAACGGACCGTGGGCATCGTGGAGCAGGTGGCCGACGCGCTGGACTACGCGCACCAGCACGGCATCATCCACCGTGACATCAAGCCCGCCAACTTCCTGGTGGAGAAGGGCCGCCGCGGCGACCACGTGCTCCTGGCCGACTTCGGCATCGGTGCCGCCCAATCCGAGGTGGGGCAGCACACCGAGACCGGGATGGTGGTGGGCACGCTCGCCTACACCGCGCCCGAGGCGCTGCTCGGGGAGCAGGTCGACTACCGGGCGGACATCTACTCGTTGGCGTGCGCCGCGGTCGTGATGCTCACGGGCGCACCGCCGTTCGACACCAATGTCACGGGCGCTCTGATGTTGGCGCACATCAGCCAGATCCCGCCCAGCATCCGGATCAAACGGCCGGATCTCTCGCCCGAGGTCGACCACGTGGTGCACCGGGCGCTGGCGAAGAACCCCAACGAGCGATTCCAGACCGCGGGCGAGTTCGCGGGGGCCTTGGCTGCGGCCGCGCGGCGGATGTCCGGCGCAGCCGGCATGGCCCCGCCGCCGGTGGTACCCCCGAACTGGCAAGGCACGCCGTCGAATCCGGCCCAGCGGACCGGCTTCCGGCAGAACGGCATCAGCTCGCCCTCCAACCCGGCGCTCAACCCCGCGCTCGCTTCGAATCCTTCGAACCCGGGGTTCGCCGGGCCGGTCGGGCCTCGGGGGCCGGGAGGGCCGGGCTTCGCGCCCGCGTCCAAGCGCGTCGATGCGCGCACGCGGCGGGCCGCCATGATCGTCGCGGGTGCTGCTGTGGCGATGGTGGTGGTGCTGGTGGTGGTCGGGATCGTCGCCCTGGTGCACAAGGGCGGCGGCGGTGATCCGGGGCCCGGCCTGGACACGTGGAAGTCGGTCACGATCACGGACGCCGACGGCACCACGCAGATCTCCTCACGACCGTCCACTATCGTCGCGCTCGGCGGGGGTGACGCGGAGATGGTTGCGGCCCTGGGATTCTCGGTGGCGGGTGCGGCCAACGGTGCCAGCGCGGGCGCGCCGTCATGGATCCCGGACGCCGGCGCCGTCAAGGCCGTGGGCACGTCGACCGCGCCCGACAAGGCTGCGATCGCCGCGCTGAAGCCCGACCTGATCATCGACACCGATGCCAACGCCGCAACGCAGGTCGCCGACCTGAAGTCCGTGGCGCCCACCATCACCCGTCCGAAGGATGCCGCTGACGGGTGGACGTGGAAGCAGCAGATGGATTTCATCGCTACGGCCCTGGGGGCCACCGCGCGGTCGAAGGACGTGCAGTCGAAGTACGACGCCAAGGTCGGCACTCTTCGCGGCGAGCACCCGGAGTTCGGGAACGTCAAAGCGGACCTGCTCGAATACACCGGCGCCGACGTCTTGGTGGCGAACACGTCGTCGTCGCCGTATCAGCTACTCAGCTCGCTGGGCTTCGCGATGCAGGTGCCGATCACCGGTACCGGGGGCTGGCTCACCGCGGGCGCTGCCGACCTCTACACCCTGGTATCGAATGACAAGGTGGACAAGGCTTTCGTCGCCAGGGTCGACTCGGGCGCGGGTGATGGAGGCTTCGCCGGGCTGCCCGATTCGTTGACCGCCGGCGTGCCGGTGTCGATCGTCGACTCCAGTAGTGGGGTGGATGCCCTACTGACCGGCGGGCCGCTCGCCCTGGACACCGTCGTACAGAAAGTGCTGCCGAAGCTGACATGACACCTGCTGACCTGAGCCTGCTGAAATGACGCCTGCTGAAATGACAACGCGCCCAATGGAACAGACTCTCACTCCGGACGACCTGGAGCGGTTCGTGGCTGAGCTCGCCGCGGGGCGCCGACCCACCGTGTACTTGTGCGAGGCCGTGACCGGCCTGGGGCTGGCCGCTGGGGCGTCCGGCAAGGTGGTGTCGGTGGACAGTACGACGGTGACGGTCAAGCCCGCAGGGGTCGACGATCAGCTCCCGTTCGAACCGACCGAACTGCGGATCACCAAGCAGCCCAAGCCCGTTTCGAAGGCGCCTGCCAAGGCCTCCGCGAAGGCGCCTGCCAAGGCCGCCACGAAGGCGCCGCAGAAGGTGGCCCCGGCGAGACCCGCGTCGGGTCGGCCACCCCGTTCGGTGGCGATCACGGTTTATGTGGGTGCCGACAACACCGCATCGCTGCGGGTCACTCGCAACGCCGCGAAACCGGCTGGGGCCGAGGATATCCCGATAGCTGCGGTGCATCGTGCCCTCGCCGGGCTGGGGGCCCGGGATGCGAAGGCCGCCGTCGCCGACGTGGTGGCTGCGGCTGCCGCCGCCGCCGCGAGCCGCGTCGCCGACCTGCAGGCCGAACTCGCGGCGGCGAAGAAGTCGCTCGCCGCGTTGGAGCGGGCCAAGCGGACGCAGAGCCAGTAGATCGACCTCGGTGTCCTAATCTCGGTGAAATAGCGGCTATCCCGCCATATAGCGGGATAGCGCCGCTCCGGCCGCGATTCGGACGCCGGGTCAGATGCCCAGCGCTGTGTCCATGAGATACACTAGCTCGTCGTAGAACCTCGGCCGGCGGCGCAGCCGGCGGGTCCGGGCGAAGTCGTTGGCGATGGTCATCGCGGCGCCTACCGCGATCCGGGCACCCGCCGGGTCGGTCTTCGACTCGAGCAGGGCGCACCACCGCGACACGTATGCCCGCTGTCCGGCCAGAAGCGCCTCGCCGCCGGCTTCGATGAGCACCTCGCGCCCGGCGGTGAATGCCACGGCCAGGTCGGGGGACACGATCAGGTTGGCCGCGTACGACCGGACGAGTGCGCGCAGCTGCCCGATCGGTTCGTCGGTGGTCGACTCGGCCGCCGCGACGCCCAGCTCGACCGCGGCTGCGGCGCGCGCGCACACGGCGAGCAGGATCGAGATCTTGCTGGGGAAGTACCGATACACCGATGGCCCCGAGATGCCTACCGCGGCGCCGATCGCGTCGATCCCCACCTGGCCGTACCCGTCGTCGAAGAACAGCTTGGAGGCGGCGTCGAGCAACTCGTCATGCCGGATGGCGCGATGGGGGGGTGCCGGAAGTGCGCCGAGAGCCGGTGCGGCGGACGGCGGCGCATCGAGGACGCGTGCCGCGATCGTCTCCAGCTCGGAGCGATACCGCCGCACGCCGATGCGCCCACGGCTGATCGGTACCGATCCGGCCACGGCGAGCACGGCCCACGAGAGAACGCGGGCGTCGTCGGGCGTGAGCGACGGCCGTTCCAGTTCGAGTTCGGCGACCCACCGCGCCAGCACCGCCTCGCTACGGCCGATCATGGCCTGCGCCTGCTCGGGAGACAGGTGCCGGCGGTTCCAGCGCCACAGCACCGTGGGCGCCGGATCGGTCACGGACATCGCGACCACACCCGAGAGCAGGTCGGCGAACCGGGCGTCCGGGCGGGAGAGCGCCGCGTCGGTGATCGTCTCCATCTCGTCGACCGCTGCCTCCATCGCGGCGGCGAGGATCGCCTGCTTGTCGACGAAGTGGCGGTATACGGACGGGCCGGTGACGCCGGCGCCGCGGGCGATGTCCGCGACCGAGACATGGCTGTATCCGCGCTCGGTGAACAGCGCGGATGCGATCTCGATCAGCTGGCGGCGCCGATCGGCGGGCCGGAGCCGGGTACCTGATGTGGTCATCGTGTAACGAGACATTAGCCCATCTGGAGGGGTCGGTCACCCGATTAGACCAGCCGCTCTTCCAAAATAAGTTACGACGGGTTAGCCTGTAGGCAGCCGGACCCGATGTGGTCCGCGGACCTTCTTTCACGAGAGGACGGAAGACGCAAGTGTCTGACGCATTCATCTACGAGGCGATTCGCACGCCGCGTGGCAAGCTCAAGGGCGGTTCGCTGACCGCCGTCAAGCCCACCGATCTGGTGGTGGGGCTGATCGACGAGATCAAGGCACGCAACCCCGAGATGGACCCGGCGTCCGTGGACGACATCGTCCTCGGCTGTGTCTCGCCCGTGGGCGAGCAGGGCGCCGACATCGCGCGCACCGCCTCCATCGTCGCCGGCCTCCCGGACACGGTCGCAGGCGTGCAGATCAACCGGTTCTGCGCCTCCGGCCTCGAGGCCACCAACATCGCGGCGCAGAAGGTCGCGGCCGGCCTCGGCGACGACCTGGTGATCGCGGGTGGCGTCGAGTCGATGTCCCGCGTGCCGATGGGCTCCGACTTCGGCGCCCTGTTCTACGACCCGCAGTACAGCTACGACAACTACATCGCCCCGCAGGGCATCGGCGCCGACCTGATCGCCACCATCGAGGGCTTCTCCCGCGACGATGTCGACCAGTACGCTGCGCAGTCGCAGGAACTGGCCGCCAAGGCGTGGGACGAGGGCCGGTTCGCCAAGTCGGTCGTTCCCGTCAAGGACCAGAACGGACTGGTCGTGCTCGACAACGACGAGCACCGTCGTCCCGGCACCACCGCCGAGCAGCTGGGCAAGCTGCGCGCCGCGTTCACCGTGATCGGCGAGATGGGCGGCTTCGACGCGGTCGCGCTGCAGAAGTACACCCACGTCGAGAAGATCAACCACGTGCACACCGGCGGCAACAGCTCCGGCATCGTCGACGGTGCCGCGCTGGTCCTGGTGGGCAACGAGGCCGGCGGCAAGAAGGCCGGCCTCACCCCCCGCGGTCGTGTCGTGGCCACCGCGTCGACCGGCGCCGACCCGACGATCATGCTCACCGGACCCACGCCGGCCACCGAGAAGGTCCTCGCCAAGGCGGGTCTGACCAAGGAGGACATCGACGTCTGGGAGCTCAACGAGGCCTTCGCGTCGGTCGTCCTGAAGTGGATGAAGGACTTCAAGCTCGATCGCGAGCAGGTCAACGTCAACGGCGGCGCGATCGCCCTGGGCCACCCGCTGGGCGCGACGGGCGCGATGCTGGTGGGCACCGTGCTCGACGAGCTCGAGCGCACCGGCGGCCGCTACGGCCTGATCACCCTCTGCATCGCCGGCGGCATGGGCTCCGCGACCATCATCGAGCGGCTCTGAGCGCCGGATACCAAGGAGACTACGAATACTCATGTCTGACAACATGATCCGCTGGGAGAAGGACGCCGACGGCGTCGTCGTTCTGACCATGGACGACCCGGCCAGCTCGGCCAACACGATGAACGACACCTACAAGGCGTCGATGCACGAGACCGTCGACCGGCTCGAGGCCGAGAAGGACTCGATCACCGGCGTCGTCATCACCTCCGCGAAGAAGACCTTCTTCGCCGGCGGCAACCTGGACCAGATCCGCCAGGCTCGTCCCGAGCACGCACAGGAGGTGTTCGAGAACCTGCAGGAGATCAAGGGGGATCTGCGTCGCCTGGAGAAGCTGGGCAAGCCCGTGGTCGCCGCGATCAACGGTGCCGCCCTGGGCGGTGGCCTCGAGATCGCACTCGCCACGCACCACCGCATCGCGGCGGATGTTCCGGGTTCGGTGATCGGTCTGCCCGAGGTGTCCCTCGGTCTGCTCCCCGGTGGTGGCGGCGTGACCCGCACCGTGCGGATGCTGGGCCTGCAGGGCGCCCTGATGGGCGTGCTGCTGCAGGGCCAGCGACTGCGGCCCGCCAAGGCGAAGGCCGTGGGTGTGGTCGACGAGCTCGTGGGCTCGGTGGACGAGTTGCTGCCCGCCGCGAAGGCGTGGATCGCCGCTCACCCCGAGGCCGTGCAGCCGTGGGACGTCAAGGGCTACGAGATCCCCGGCGGCAACCCGATCGAGAAGGCACTGTCCGCCAACTCGCCCGCATTCCCGGCCAACCTGCGCAAGCAGCTCAAGGGCGCGCCGATGCCGGCTCCCGAGGCGATCATGGCCACCGCGTTCGAGGGCACCTACGTCGACTTCGACACCGCGCTCGAGATCGAGTCGCGGTACTTCACCAAGCTGGCCACGGGTCAGGTGTCGAAGAACATGATCAAGGCGTTCTTCTTCGACCTGCAGCACATCACCGGTGGTGGTTCGCGGCCCGAGGGCTACGACAAGTACCAGGCGAAGAAGGTCGGTGTGATCGGCGCCGGGATGATGGGCGCGGCC
>CAJCHX010000305.1 GCA_903970215.1 Acidobacteriaceae bacterium | reverse complement strand
GAAGCGGGCAGCCGGCCAGCCGGGGAGACAGAACAGGTCGGCGAACGCCTGGGCGTATGTGGTGAACCGGCCGTAGCGGCCCAGCCACCGGTCGGCTTCGGCGACCACGACCTCCGTGCCCTCACCTGGAGGCGTCGCGCGGAACTCGTCGAGATGGGCGTCCCCGTAGACCAGGATCGTCTCGTAGTCGGCGATCCTGTTGCCTCCGGCGTGCGCCACCACCGCGCTGAAGCCACCCAGCACGCAGCCGCGGTCAGCCCCGATGGCGGCCTCGACCTCGGCTACGGGCGCCGCTACCCAGACCCGGCTGACGATGTCGCGCTGCAGATGACGGTGGGCGGCGAACAGCAGGAGGAGCCGGTACGGATCGAGGACGACCAGGCCCTCCAACGGCGAGATGCTCACCGCCCCGATCTCGTCGGGGTGTCCCAATGATCGGTGCGCAGTCGACACGGGCACGCCGAGCTCGCCAGCGAGCGCGCTCACGGACGACCAACGTCGACGGCCCTCCTGCGAGCCGGCCAGCAGTTCACGCCACAGTGCTTGCACCGTCGACATCACACTGCGAACGTTACCTCGTTTCCCGTAAACAGTGGAAACAGGCCGGGCGAGCCGGCCTGCCGGGCCGATTGCTGTGCGCGTCCAGCACGCTCCCGCCTGCAGTACACGACAGAGGTCGACGAGCGAGCCCCGCCCTCGACGGGACCAGGCCTTGCGCTCCGTTCCAGGACGTTGGGGTCGGGGCGACACCCTCGACGAGGCCGTCGTCAACGCCGAAGAGGCGCTCCGGTTGTACGTGGATGGCCTTCGCGACGACGGCCGGAGCCTGGACATGGGGGTCGTTCGTCGCTCGCTGGCGTCGCGAGCTCGAGCGGACGCCTTCCGGTTGTCTCGGGCCATGAGCTGATAGCGGCTCTGGGCAAGCTCGGCTGGGTGGCGGCCCGGCAGCGGGGCAGTCATGTGATTCTCCGCCACCCCGAGCGTCCTCTGCGCGTGGCCAAGCACCGTTGCGTCAGATCTTCCGGGCGCCGGTCGGGTGCCGGGTGGTGGATCGTGGGCGATGACTTCTGGAGTTGTTGTCATGGCGAGATCTCGCGGTCTGGAAATCAGGAGGAGGTTGCCGCCGGCGCGCCGGGCTTCCCGGGTTGTGATCCGCAGTACGCGCGACCCCTCCGCACCTAACCCAACTTCGCGACCGAAACGCGGTGGTTCGCGGGTGAACTGGGCGGTGGACGATCAGCTTGTAGGCCAAACGAGCTGGGGCCGGCGATCGACCGGTCTGTGACCCCTGTGACCACGACCCAGAAGCCGAGCTGGACGAAGCGCTGTGCGATGGCCCGACCCATCCCGTTGCTTCCTCCCCGGGCCAACGCCGTCCTGGCTTCGCTCGCCGTGGCTGACCACCCGTCCTCTCCATCGCTCTGGGCCAGCTGCGAACCTGTCGACGACCCAGACACCGACCTCCGTGCCAAAGGGGTGGATTCCGCCGTCGAAGGTTTGATTGGCCGGGCCGCCGGGTGGAACTGCGGGTGTGACGCGCTCCGTTGCGTGCACTCCGCCCGGTGATTGGCCATGATGCGTGGATGGCGCGCCAAGCCGACGTCCGTGGAGCCGGAACTGGCCGTAGACCAGTGCCGGGCGCGACGCCCGTCGACCCGGCAGGAGCTCCGTACCCGGGATCGCCGCTGCTCGCCCTGGGGGTGCGCCGGATCAGCTCCTCGCCGGGTCTGCGCCTCACTGTCCGCCTCGGCGAGCTCGCCGTCGCCGCCGGGGTAGCCGTCGGGACCCTTCTCACCGGTTCCACCGACGTGGTGGGGGTGAGCGGTATCGTTCTGAGCGGCGTGGCCTGGTTGGTGTGGATCGTCGCCGACGACCGCCGACGACCGGTCGCCGGCGCGCTCCTGGTCATGGCCGCGGCCGGTGGTATGGCTTCGGGAGCCCGGTTGCCCGGGGTGGTGTTCGTCGGTGTGGCCGCAGCCGGCGCCGCCTTCGCCTTCGAGTTGCCCACCGCCGTGGCCGTGGTCAGCCCGTCGGTCGTCACCTTCCTCCTGACCATCTGGGCGCAGGGATCGCTTCCCTCCCGCCCTTGGCTGCTCGGTCTCGTCGGCCTCCTCGGGCTGGTCAGCGGCGGCGGGAGGCGCCAGTTGCTCCAGCAGGGGCGGCAGGCGGCCCTCGTGGCGGGAGCCGAGGACCGGGCGGCGGTGGCCCAGCATGAGGCCGAGTTGATGGCGGAGCGGAACCGCCTGGGTCGCGAGCTCCACGACGTCCTGGCCCACACCCTCGGAGCCATGTCGATCCAGCTCACGGCCCTCGACTCCCGGGTGGTCGCCGGTGACCCGCCGACCGACGTGCGGGCGCGCATCGGGGAGGTCCACCGTCTGGTTGGTGAGGGCCTGGAGGAGGCGAGGCAGGCGGTCAGCGCCCTCCGCGAGGACGGTCCGCCTCTCACCGCCCAGCTACAACGCCTCTGCGACCTCCACGTCGCCACGCTCGAAGTGCAGCGACCGGTTCCGGCCATGAGCCCGGAGGTAACGCTCACGCTCTACCGGGTGGCCCAGGAGGCCCTCACCAACGTCGACAAGCATGCCCCCTCCGTC
>CAJCHX010000304.1 GCA_903970215.1 Acidobacteriaceae bacterium | reverse complement strand
GAGCCGAGCGGGATCATGCTGCGGTCCAGAGCGATGTCCTTGTCCGCGAGCCGGCGCAGGTAGCGCATCATCTCCGTCTCGGTGCGGTACCGGTGGAACGCGGGGTGCGTGAGGAACGCCGACGTCCGGCCGCCGAACGCGGGAACCGCGTCGGATCGGCCGCCGACCACGCCGAACACCTGCAGCACCGCCGCCACATCAGCGTCGGTGGTGGTCTCGTCGCAGGCGATGGATACGTGATCGTCGTCGACGCGCCACAGGTTGTACCCCGCGAGCGCGGCGGCCGCGGTCACATCATCTGCGCGGCCAGGCACGTGGACCAGGACGGTGTCGAAGAACGTCGAATGCACCACGGCGTCGCCGAGCGCTGCGGCGATCGCGGCGGCTCGCCCGTGTACGCGGCGGGCGATCGCGGTGAGCCCTTCGGGACCGTGGTAACCGGCATACATCGCGGCGAGCACGGCCAGGAGAACCTGCGCGGTACAGATGTTGGACGTGGCCTTCTCCCGGCGGATGTGCTGCTCACGGGTCTGCAGCGCGAGCCGGTACGCGAGGTTGCCGTCGTCGTCCTTGGACACTCCTACGAGGCGGCCGGGGATCTGCCGTGCGTGCTTGGCGTGCACCGCGAGGTAGCCGGCGTGCGGGCCGCCGAACCCCATGGGGACGCCGAACCGCTGGGTCGTGCCGAAGCACGCGTCGGCGCCCTGCTCGCCGGGCGGGGTGAGCAGCGTCATCGCGAGCAGATCGGCGCCGACGGCGACGAGCGCGCCACGCTCGTGGGCGGCCTCGACCACGGCGGCGACATCATGGATCCGACCGGACGCTCCGGGGGTCTGCAGAATGACACCGAAGAAGTCGCCCTCGGGCAGGTCCACCCGGCCGGGCTCCCCGTCGAGGTCGGCGGTGACCACCTCGATGCCGAGCGGCTGCGCGCGGGTCTCGATCACGGCGAGGGTCTGGGGAAACAGGTCGATGTCCACCACCAGGCGTGGCGACTTCGACCTCCCGGCCCGCCGGAGCAGCGTCATGGCCTCGGCGGCAGCGGTGGCCTCGTCGAGCATCGAACTGTTGGCGACCTCCATCCCGGTGAGGTCGGCCACCATCGTCTGGAAGTTCAGCAGCGCCTCGAGCCGCCCCTGGCTCACCTCCGGCTGGTACGGCGTGTAGGCGGTGTACCAGGCAGGGTTCTCGATGATGTTGCGCAACAAGACAGGCGGCGTCAGCGTGTCGTAGTAACCGAGCCCGATCATGGACCGGGCGACGGTGTTCTGCTCGGCCAGGGCAGCGAGCTCGGCGAGCGCCTCGTGTTCGGTGGCCGGAGCGGGCAGCTCCCCGAGGCCGTTGTCGTCCGCAGGATCGAGGATGGCGGACGGCACTGCGGCACGAGCGAGCTCGTCGAGGTCGCGGTAGCCGATCACGCCCAGGATCTGCTCGAGTTCGACGGCGTCGGGGCCCACATGGCGGTCCGCGAACGTTTCGGTGGCATCGGGGGGTGTGGATTCGGGCACGTGTCCTCTTCGCAGGCAGCGCAGGGACCGGTCCGCGGTCGCGGCCGGTGTCCCTCCCCCTCTGTCGTGTGCCCGACGAAGCCGGGCGCCTGAGAGATTCGCCGAGTGGTGCCCGGCTTTCCCCGTGGGCGGGTGGTCGAATCCACCCTTTCCAGAGACGTCCTGCTCCCGCGCGGTCCTGAGGCCTGAGAGGTTGACGGAGAGGTGTTGCTCCTTCGGCGCCCACAAGCGGATCGCTCGTGGAACTCTCCCGCGCGATGTTACGACGCGCCGCCGAGTCTACCCGGGACCGTCGGGCGAGGTGCACCGACGATGCGCCGCCGCCGTCCTGGGATAGGTTCGACGGCGATGGGTGCAACACTGCCAGGCAGGGCGAATCCGCGGCGCGCCGCCGCGGCGCACGACGATGTCCGATTGATCGTGTTCTGTTGTGCCGCCGCGATCGTGGCCGCGGCGACTGGTCTGGTGGCCGCGAGTTTCCGGTTGCTGATCGAACATCTGGGCACCTGGCGCGGCGACTTCGCGGGATGGTCGCACGGTCACAGCGTCTGGGGATTCGCCGCCTTCGTCGCGGCCTGCGCGGCGGCCACCGCCGCGGCCGCGCTCCTGGTCCATCGCGGGGAGCCGCACGCCGAGGGAAGCGGGATTCCCCGAGTCGAAGCTGTCGTCGAAGGCCGTGCGGAGCCCGGCCGGCTGCGCATCCTGCCGATCAAGTACGTGGGCGGCCTACTGGCGATGGGCCCCGGGCTGGCCCTGGGCCGCGAGGGGCCGTCGGTTCAGATGGGCGGAATCATCGCGGTGGCCGTGTCCAAGACGATGCGCTTGCGCTCGGCCGACCTGCGGATCCTGGTGGCGGGCGGCGCTGCCGCCGGGTTGGCGACCGCATTCGGCGCACCGATCGCGGGCGGTGTGTTCGTGCTCGAAGAACTGCTCAAGCGCTTCGACCTGCGCACCACTCTGGCCACGCTGGTGGCGTCCGGCTCCGGATTCATCACCGCGAAACTGATCGTGCCCATGGGCACCATCTTCTCCGTACCCGATATCGCGCAGCCGCGGATAGCGGACACACCCACGGTGTTCGCCGTCGCACTCGCGTGCGGTGTTCTCGGGGTGCTGTTCAACATGTCCGTCATGGCGGGCCTGCGATGGGCCGACCACAGCCGGATCCCGGTCGGCATCCGAGCCGGTGCGATCGGCGCGGGGGTCGGTGTGACCGCGTGGATCGCACCGACGCTCGTCGGCGGCGGTGACAACCTGACCCAGCAGGCCCTCCTCGGGCGCAGCACACTGCTCGCCGCGTGCGGCATACTCGCCCTCCGGTTCGTGCTGACGGTCGTGTCGTATTCGGCGACGACGCCGGGCGGCATCTTCGCCCCGATGCTGGTGTTGGGGGCAGACACGGGACTGATCGTGGGCCTCGCGGCGGCCGCCGTCGCACCGGGCCACGTCCCGCAGGCCGCGGGGATGGCGCTGGTCGGCATGGCCGCCTTCTTCACCTCGTCGGTCCGCGCCCCCGTCACCGGCCTCGTCCTGGGAACGGAGATGACGGGTTCGACCACGCTGCTGCCACCGATGCTGGGCGCGTGCGCGATCGCCATGCTGGTCGCGATGCTGCTCCGCTCAACCCCGATCTACGACGCCCTCACCGAACGCGCCG
>CAJCHX010000303.1 GCA_903970215.1 Acidobacteriaceae bacterium | reverse complement strand
TCACAGCCGGAACCCGACTTTGTTTTACCTCTTGAGAACAACATTCCCTCACCTCTCCTCATCTCTGACAGCATTCCTGTGTCCTTGCGTCGCGCCGGACGGAGGGCACGCTGGACCGTCAAGCCATCAGCCCTGCGGCTGGTGGTCCCAACACAGTCTGTACTCGGCCTTCCTCGCCGGCCTGACGCTAAGTGCGAGCCGTCCCAAAGATCTCTCCGCCTCAGCTCACAAGGGCTCCCTCAAGCTCTTATCATTATATGAGAATATGACTCTCAATAATGCTAAGCGCGTTCCGGCGCTTCTGTCAAGGAGCGTTCTTTTGCTTCCGGCTAACACTCGGTCGAGCAGCCATTACCTTCACCGCGCACGAGCGGGCTCGCGCGCGACGGTGGACGAGGCGGGGGCGGCGTTGGCGCGGACCCACTCGAAACCCGTCCCGACCCCGCCCAGTCGAATGCTGGTTGGCTCTAGTCGGGGCGTCTCTCGATGACGCTGCCTAATGCAGCTACAGACCGAGAAGCGGGAGACTGGAGATGAATTGCGGGGTCACCGGTGACCCGTTATCGCGGCGCCACAGAGCTGCGAGCTCGACGCGATGCGCGGCGCCGCCGATCACTCCTCTGGAGTTCCCCCGCTTGATCGGACAGCGGAGCGCTTGCGAGCCATGCCTGTAGTTGGTGGTTGATATTGATGTTGTCGGCGATCGTCTGAAACGACCGTGCGGCGAGGGCCTTCTTCAAACTCCACCGGCGACAGGTATCCCAGGGTCGAGTACCGGCGCCGCGGGTTGTAGAACGCTTCGACGTACTCGAAGATCTCGCCGATAAGCTCGCGACGGGTCAGGCCGACACCAACGGTCCAAGCATTCTCACAGTCGTAGCTGTCGCCGACGTTCCGATAGAGGGGACCGCACCGATCTCCGCGAGACGTTCGCCGTAGCGGATCGAGGTGAACTGCCCTGCGAGCCGGTGTCGGAGTGGCAGCGCAGATCGGGGTGGTGGTGCCCGCGCGCCCAGCGGGCCATCCGATCGAAACCAGGAGCATCGAGATGCGCATCTGCGGCGCGACACGCGAGCCGACGATCATCCGCGAGAACACGTCGGTGAGGAAGCAGACGTAGGCCACGCCGGCCCAGGTGGGCACGAACGTCAGGTCGGTCACCCACAGCCGGTTGGCGCCTCGGCGACGAACTCGCGCTTGACCAGATCGGGGTGTCGACGGAACTGCGGTCACGCCGCGTGATGCGCACCCGCTTTTTGCGGTGCGCGCCTTGGATTCCGGCCTGGCCCATCACCCGGCGGGTCTGGTCACGGCCGATGTCGATCCCAGCACGCCTTGCGGCTTTCCACAGCCTGCGGGACCCGTAGACCTCATAGTTGGCCTTCCACAGATTGGAGGAGCTGCGGGATAAGCTCGGCGTCGCGCTGAGCGCGAGCTGCCCTCGGCCGGTCCCGGCGGCGTGATACGTGCTCGGAGCCACCTGCAGGCAAAATATGCGACTTCGAGGACCGTTCGATTCGCGAACGACCCGAATGGCGACACCGGGACTCGAACCCGGGACACCACGATCTTCACTCGTGTGCGCCACGGTTGAGCTCACCGGCTCGGGGCGGTGCGGCCCGACGTCGTCAGGGGCCAAGCAGGGCGAGGGGGACGACGGCGATCCCGTCGGCGCGCCGGTAGGCGGCGGGCCCGGTGGTGATGACGACGCTGTCCAAGAGCTGGTCGCCGAGCTTCTCCTTGAGCCAGGTCAGGTGCCGGACATCGCGATCGCGGACCAATCGGGCAAGTTTGACCTCCATGGCGACAACGCGACCATCATCGCGCTCGAGGATGAGATCGATCTCCTGCCGCCCCCGCGCGGTGCGGAGATGACCGATCCTCGCTGCATTGCGTTGTGCATAGACCCGGACAGAGAGGGTGGCGAGACTCTCGAACAGGGCGCCGAGCAGCGTACCGTCACGCGGGCGCGCCGGATCAGGTTCCCTACCGGCCAGCAGTGCGTCTCGATCGGCACCGAGCAGACGCGCGGCGAGCGCGGGATCGGTGAGCTGGTGTTTGGGCGCCTGCCCCAGCTGATGGAGTCGATTGTGGGAGGGAATCCAGGCGGGGACCTCATCAAGGATCCAGACCCGAGCGAGCGCGTCACGGTAGACCTGCGAGGTCTCCTTGGCCGGCGGCCTGTCGTGGCCGGCGGAAGCGGCGTCCCGGATCTTCTCGAAGCTCGCGGTTGTCGAGCTTGCCGCCGCATAGGCGGCCATCCATCGTCGAAGGGCCATCGGGTTGCGGATCACCGCACCCGTCTCATCCGGGATTTCACGGTCAATGACGCGATCCAGGTACCCCTCGAGCTGCAGGCGCCGAGCGCGGTCGGGTAGCCCCCTGATGCCCGGCAGTCCCGAAGCAAGAATCTCGTCCACGTACTCATCAAGCCCGATCTCGCTCTGGCCAGTCATCTGCGGTCGGGAACCGGACAACAGATCGCCGAGACTGACCGTCTGCCCATCGACACGTTCGCTCATGCTCAATGGCCTCATCCGCAGCGACACGATTCGTCCGGCACCGGAGTGCGTTGGGGGCGGATTCGGAGAGGCGGAGCCGGCCAACAGGAAACGACCAGGCTCGGCCCCATCGTCAACCGACCGCCGAACGAGATCCCAGACCTCGGGCAAGCGCTGCCATTCATCGAGCAGAACGGGCGGTGCCCCATCCAACAGCCGCGTTGGGTCTGCCTCGGCGATCGCGAGGACGGCCGGATCATCCAGGCGCCGCACGGTGCCGGCCCGCTGAGACGCGGTGCGCGTCTTACCCACGCCCTTGGCGCCCTCGATGGCAATCGCCGGGAGCGCCGCGATGATTGCGTCAAGCTCGTCGTCGAGAACCCGTCGGCTGTACGCGATCGGCTCTGCCATTGCGCCTATCCTACCATTTTGTCACCAATTAGTCGACCATTTCGACACTCCTAATCGACCACTTCGTCACACCCTGGCCACCCATGACGTCACGGCGATTCCCGATCCGCGACGCGGGATCCTTCACGCGCCGGCGGCCGTGTCCGGCAGGGGGTCGACCCG
>CAJCHX010000302.1 GCA_903970215.1 Acidobacteriaceae bacterium | reverse complement strand
GCCGTAATATCCGGATTCGGCGATGTGCGGCATCCGCACCACCGGCACCCGTCCCTCCCGCACCCCCAGCCGCAGGCACGCGACCACCAGGACGGGGATCTCGGCGAAGTGGTCGACCTGCCACTGCACGGCGCGCGCCATTCGTGCCTTCGACTCGTCTTGCGCGGCCTGCCTGCGGTAGACGGTCCGGTAGTACAGACTCCAGATCTGCCGGTACCGCGCGCCCAGGCGCTCCTTGACCCGCGTGTCCTTGACGACGATGAACTCCCACTGCTGGCCGTTCTGTCCGGTCGGCGCGCGCTGCGCGAGTTCGATGCATTTGAGCACCACCTCGTCGTCGACCGGGTCGGGCAGTACCCGCCTGATCGCACGCTGCGTCATCATCGCCTCGCGCAGCGGCATATCCAGCCGCGCGAAGGCCTCGGCGGCCGTCGGAATCCCGGCTGGGCGCCCAGCCGGGGCCGCAGGCTGGGCCGACACGTTCGATCGGTCAGACACGGGCAGCGATCCAATCGGTCGTGAAGCTCTGGACATCGGGGATGTGCGCCGCGAACTCGCGGGCGAGATGCTTCTCGATCCGGCCGCCGATCAACGGCACGCCGAACCGTACGCTCCCGTCTATCTGTAGCCGCGATCCCGCCCCGCTGGTCTCGAGGAGTGCGTTCCCGGTCCCGGAACCCGGAGCGCCCACGACGTCGATCCCGATCCGGCCCTCGACCCGCCCCTCGCCCACCGGCGTCCAGACCTCGGTACCGATCACCTTCAAGTCACGTGGGTAGACCCGCGCCAGGATCGGCGGTAGGCCGTCGTGGCGCAGATCCTGGACCGTGGCCACATGGATCACCCCGTCGGCGTCCACGGTCAGCTCGTCCAGCGACATCGCGGCATCGAAGGCGGCGAATCGGGCCGCCCAGTACTCCGCTGCAGCGAATGCGGCACACACCTGCTCGACGGTCGCCGACGACGACACGTCCACATCGAATTCGTGCGGCATCAGATCATCGCCTCCTCTGCGCCACAATGCGGTCGGCGAGCGTCGCGGCGAACTCCCGCACACTGTCGAACTGCGTGGGTTGCACGTTTGTTGGCGGAATACTCAGTCCCGCATACCGTTTCCGGTACTCCCCGGATCCCAGGTAGCTGGTCAGCGACAACATCGACCGCAGTTGGTCACCCGGATACGTCAGGTGGATCTCACCGGCGAACCGACCGCCCTGCCACTGCGCGAGTCTGCGCACTGCCGCAAGGTTGCCACGCCAACTGTCCCGACAGACGATGAACACAGCGAATTGACGGCGCGCCAACAGCTTTCGCGCATCATCAGAAACCAGGAACGACCGAATCGGCAGGCTCGCAGTGCTCCACCACGTAGGCGATCCGATGC
The DNA here is from genome assembly GCA_903970215.1 of Acidobacteriaceae bacterium. Lineage (GTDB taxonomy): Bacteria > Actinomycetota > Actinomycetes > Mycobacteriales > Mycobacteriaceae > Tsukamurella. Next base: position 6,469 of record CAJCHX010000302.1, on the reverse strand, counting down.
AGATCAGGTCGAAGGGACCCGAGTGCACCACGTCGGGCACCGAGATCTCGGCCACCGACCGGCGGGTCTGCGCAGGCAGAACGCTCAACATGTCGGGCCACACACGGCGCATCGGGAACCGCGAGAAGCGTTCCGCGAACCGGCGGTCCGTGAGCCCGAGCGCCGCCTCGTGTACGTCGAACCCGCGCTCGCGCAGCACGTCACCGGCGGCGCGCAGCACGGCGCGAGACTGCCCGGTGTAGCTGTAGTACAGCAGCAGCGCACGCGGGGCGGCGGGGCCGTCAGCGCCGACGCCAGGCGAGTACGGTGACGAGAGATCCTCGGTCATACAGCCCACCTCTCTTCGGGGACAGTCGAATCCGACCGACCTGGCGCGCCCGGGAACGGCGGCCTATTGTCATCGGCATGACCGAGAAGGCCACCGTCGACCTCACCGGCGCCGCACAGACGATGCTCACCACCCTCTACCTCAAGGCCCTCGATGCCGGCTTCGAACGGCCGGTCCTCGGAGACGGGTTCGCCGAGCGCGCGATCGAGCGACTCGATTACGACTGGCGCGACCTGGGAATCAGCAAGCGCTGGGCGCCCCTCGTGACCGTCCGCACCGCGCAGTACGACGCCTGGGCCCGCGATTTCCTCGCCGCCCACGACCGGGCCACAGTGGTGCATCTCGGCTGCGGACTCGACTGCCGGGTGCAGCGGCTCGATCCGGGACCCGGGGTCGAGTGGTACGACGTGGACTACCCGGAGGTGATCGCGTTGCGGGAGCAGATCTATCCCGCGCGCCCGGGCTACCACCTGGTCGCGACGTCCGCGACGGACCCGTCCTGGCTCGACGAGATCCCCGCCGATCGACCCACGCTCCTGCTGGCGGAGGGCATCAGCATGTACCTCACCGCGGACCAGGGCGCCGAACTGCTGCGCCACGTGGTCGACCGCTTCCCGTCGGGCGAAGTGCAGATCGACTTCTACAACTCGTTCGCGATCCGATCCCAGAAGGCGCACACCCTCAACCGCAAGACCGGGTCGACCCTGTACTGGGCGGTGGACGGTCCCGCGGACGTCCTGAACCGGGTGCAAGGCATCCGGCTCCTGGCAGCGGTGCCCTTCTTCGACGCCGACACGTTCGGCCCCACCTCGAAGGGCTTCCACGCGGTACGTCGCCTGTCCCGCCTCGTGCCGCCGGTGCGGAAAGCGTTGCAGTACCACCGCTACGCCTTCTGACGCGCCTGCCCATCGATCGCCCGTTCGCGGATTCACGAGGCCACCCCCTCGAGCACGGCGCGGATCCGGTCCACCGAGCGTTGGGGATCCGGCCCGTGCGAGTGGTATTCGATCATCAGGCGGTCCCCGAAGATCTTGCTGGTATACATCTCGATTCCGGACCCCACCTGGAAGTACAGCTCGCCGTGCACGGCACTGAGTTCTACGCCGGGCGGGGTGCGCATCGGGGGCACGATGCCGTTGTCCGTGAGCATCACCACATCGGGCAGCCCTGGCGGGTTTCCGACGTACTGGGGGCTGAAGTGCAGCAGGGACTGTTGCACCACACCCTCACCGAGGTCGTCACGGAAGGCCGCGGCGATGTCCCGCGCCAGATCGAGAACGTCTGTGTCCCGGCCGATCTCCGCCAGGTATGTCGCCACGCCCACCGGGTTCGTGCAGCCGGTCGCGGACACCGCCGGCGAGAGGACGTAGCGCAGGTCGACCGGGTAGATGTAAGGCACCGGGATCTTCGACGCGCCGCGCAGCTGCCACTCGGCCATCAACACGGCGGCGGACAGGATCCCGTTGAGACTCACTTTGTTCGAGCGGGCGTGGTCGACGAGTGCCCGGGTCTGCTCCGCAGTGAGTGTGCAGGACGCCATCGGGACCCGCACCGGGAAGGGTGGCCGCGCGGCGGTCGTGGCCCGACGGGACGGTGGCAGGTCGTACGCGAAGAGTGCGGGCATGAACCGCTCGAGCCCCGACCGCGCGAGCCTGGTCACTCCCCGCTCCGCGAGGACCACCTCGAGCGGGTCGGGCGCGGGGACCGGCGCGGCGCCCCGGGTCCTGCGAGTGGTCACGAGGTCGGTGTACGTCGAGAACAACTCCTCGATGAGAGCGAACTGATGGTGACCGTCCGCCAGGCTGTGGTGGACGTACAGAGTGGCCGCCGTCTCGTCCTCGCGGAGTACCACCCGTAGGTGCACCAACGCCTGGGTCTGGTCGAAGATCATCGGCGGAAGCTGCTCCTCGCCGTCCGCCGGCTCGAGCACCTCGATCCCTGGATGCATCAAGTCGTCCGCGACGATCTGATATCCCGCGTCGTCGTCACGCACGATCTGTGCAGCCAGGACCGGGTGCGCCTCCAGCAGGGCATCGAATGCCGCAGACAGCGCGTCGGCGTCGAGCGGTCCGGTCAGATGCGCGCCCAGACCCACGAAGTTGTGGGTCTCGGCGAACATCTCCTCACTACGCGCGAGCCGACGGATGACGGCGGACGTGAACATCTGATCCTCATTCTCCCTGCGATGGAATTCTCTTCCGGGCCGATCGCCCTGGGCTGCTGGTCATCCCCGCATACTCGCCTTGCGGTAGCCGAGGGCCAGCGGGACCGCACACACCCCGACGATCACTACCGACCACGCCACCAACTCGGTGAACGGCCGGAGGACGGGTCCACCGAGCGCTAGACCGCGCATGGTGTCGACGGTCGTGCTGAACGGCTGGTGGCGAACAGCCGGACGCAACCATCGCGGATACTGATCCAGCGGAACGAAGCCCGTGCAGAAGAACATGAACAGTCCTGAGACGAGGGCTGTGGCCTCCACCAGGATGGTCTTCGCCGAATACACCGCCAGGGTCATCACCGCCACAGAGAACGCGACCCCGAACACGGTCGGAATCAACAACCATCCGATGGCGGACGCCAGACCACGCTCGAATCGAAGCCCGAGGACCAGACCTGCGCACATGAGGACCACGGTGGCCGCGAGGATCCGCAGCGATTCGGCGACCAGCCGGGACAGCACGCCGGCGCCGCGATGAACGGGCACCACCCACAGCCTCGCGAGCAGACCATCGTCACGCTCGCGCATCACGCCGAGGCCGCCCACGGTCGCCCCCTGCGTCGCTGCCACCATCGCCACCAAGGGCACGCTGCCGTAGAGCGCGCTGTGCCCGGTCACACGCGAGATTCCGTCCCCGAACACGATGTGCAGGGTCACCAGGAAAGCGATCGGTACGAGCGCCGTCTCGGCCATGGTCGCAGGGTCGCGACTCCACCGCCGGAGGATACGACCAGCGAGTAACGCCGTGTGCAGGACCAGGTTCCGAGGGGCTCCCTCCGACGCCGCAGACCGCCCGGCCGGCGAATCGGCGGGCGGCACGATGGACTCGGCGCGCAGGATCGTGGTCATCAGACCCTCCTCGACGACACCAGCAGGTGTAGCGGCGCAAGGACCACGATCATCCCGATCGACCATGCCACCGCGGGGGCGATCACCGACCATGTCGGCACGGCCGCTGTCGCCGTGGAGTCCTCAGCCAGGGCGCGCAATGCGAAGACGAACTGCGAGATCGGCTGGTCCCGGACGAATCCTTGGATCCAGGTCGGAAACCGCTGTACCGGTTGCACTCCCACTGATAACAGGCCGAATACCAACTGCGGCAACATCATCAAGTGCGTGGTGGCATCTGGATTGCGGGATGCGGTGCCCACGAAATCCCCCAGGAACGACAGCGCCGCGCCGACCAGAAGCACCAGCAGGCAGAAGCCCGCCGTGTACACCGGGCCGCCGTAGAACCGGAACCCGATCACGCACCCGCAGATGACCGACAGCCCGAGCGCGATCGCACAGCGGTAGATGCTGGCCGACATCCGGGATGCCAACGGGATGAGCCGGGCGAGCGGCATCGACCGGAACCTCCGGTTGATGCCGGCGACCGCGTCGGTGGCCGACCGGAAGCCGCCCGAGATCGCCGCGAACGACACGGCTTGGAGCGCGATCAAGGGCATGAGGTACTGCGCATAGCTGCTCATGTCCCTGGCATAGACACCCATGAACTGCTTGAGCGGGATATAGAACCCCACCGTGAACATGACCGAGGCCGCGACCTGGGTGATCAGCTCGCCGTTCCGCAGTGTCGGAACGATGGCCCGGGATGTCAGCACCCACCACTGCTGCACCGACGAGGTGTCCGGTCGGATCGAGGCCGCGGCAGTCGGTTCGCGCAGTGCCACCCGATCCTGCACCGCCACTGCCCCGTTGCTGCGCTCGCCCCCGGACGCCGCCGCCTCGTCGCCGCGCTCACGCACTGCCACCGGCCCGTCGTCCCAGACCTCCAGTTGCATCGCCGCCGCGCTCCACTCGTCGAACCGCGTCACGACGCCACCTCCACGTCCACCGTCGAGAGCTCGCCCGTGGCAGGACCGGACTGTTCGGGCTCAGCGGTTTCGGGCTCGGCTGCTTCGGACACAGCGGTTTCGGACACAGCGGTTTCGGGCTCGGCCGCTTCAGACTCGGCGGTTTCGGGCTCAGCGGTTTCGGACCCAGCCGACGTGGCATCAGCCTTCGGCTCGTCGGGCGCTCCCGGCTCCCCGGACTCGGGGGTGGCCGCGGCGGCTTCGGACTCGACCGGCACGTCGGCGACGGTCGACGACTCGGTGGCGTCGGACTCGCGTGGCGTATCGCCCGTCAGCGCGAAGAACACCTCGTCCAGCGACGGCCGACGGAGCGCGATGTCCATCAGTTCGACGCCCACGGCATCCAGGCGGGCCACGGCGGCCACGAGCGTCCTGGTCCCGTCGGGGGCGGGAATAGCGACCCGATCCGACGTGGCGTCCACGGCGCGGCTGTGCTCGGGCACCAGCGCGCCCAGCGCCTCGATCACCGCGGGCAGGTCCGCCCGATGGCGCGGCACGATCTCGCAGTAGGTGGCGCCCGTCCGCTCCTTGAGCTGGTCGGCGGTGCCCTCTGCGATCACCTTGCCGTGGTCGATCACCACGATCCGGTCGCTGAGGGTGTCGGCCTCCTCCAGGTACTGCGTCGTCAACAGTGTGGCGATCCCGGCGTCGCGGAACTGCGAGACCAGGTCCCACACGCCTTGGCGGCTACGGGGGTCCAGCCCCGTGGTCGGCTCGTCGAGGAAGACCACCTCGGGTCGCACCACCAGGCCACACGCGATGTCGATGCGCCTGCGCATCCCGCCGGAGTACGTACCGACTCGGCGGTTCGCCGCGTACGCCAGGTCGAACTGGTCGATCAGCTCGCCGGCGCGCGCGCGGGCGTCGGACTTCCGCAGCCCTTGCAGCCGGCCGAACATGACGAGGTTCTCCCGACCGCTGAGCATGTCGTCCAGCGCTGCGTGCTGGCCCGTCAGCATGATCGAACGGCGGACGGCCGCGGGGTCGGTCGCCACGTCGTGGCCTGCGACCACTGCGCGACCGGCGTCCGGCTTCGAGAGCGTGGACAGGATGTCGACCGTGGTGGTCTTACCCGCACCGTTGGGTCCGAGCAGTCCGAGGATCTCGCCGCGCCCCACCTCGAAGGAGATCCCCCGCAAGGCGTGGAACGAGCCGAAGGACTTGGTGAGTCCCTCTACGACGACGGCCTTCCCTGCTGTGCCGTCATCTGTGCGGGCGGTTCCCATCAGGCCTCCCCGGCGATGTCGAGCGCGGATAGATCGATCAGTTCGAGTTCGTCCACGGCTGCCGTCATCTCGTCGTCCGCGATCAGGTCACGGGCCAGCGCCGACAGGGCGGCGGGGTATGCCTCCGCCAGAGCCGCGATCCGGTCCGCGGCCACCCGCCGTCGGTCGTACCACCAGTCGGCATGGAGGACTCCGCGCGATCGGTACACCCGAAGTTCCACCGCGTGGCCGAGGCCCGGCAGCGCCTCACGCACCGGCAGCGTCGAGTCCCCGTCGAAGCGGACGGGGGGGTCGCCGGGCACCTGGGGCGGTTCCGGGAGGGTGCCGGCGAACGACAGGTGCACGTCGGCAGCGGGCGCAGCGGCCAGACGCAGCGCCGTCGGCGCGTACACGTACCGGAGCAGGCCGTATCCGATGCCCTGGTGCGGAACGTCGCGTACGGCGGTCCGGACGGCGTCGATCTGGTCGCGGGCGTCGCTGTCGACCGATGTGCAGTCCAGGATCACCGGGTACACCGTGGTGAACCATCCCGGCGTGCGGTGTAGATCGACGTCGGGCTTCAGGACGTCCCGTCCGGCTCCGCCCACGTCGACCGACACCCTGCCGTCGCCGACCACATCACCGACGGCCCGACCCAACGCGGCCAGGAGCAGCTCGTCGATCGCGGCGCCGGTGCGCCGGCGGGCGTCGTCCACCTCGGTCATGTCGCCGATGCCGACGGTGGTGGGCACCCGCACGAGGTCCTCCGAGGATACGGCGGCGAGCCGCCCAGTCGACCCTGCGGCGACCCGCCCAGTCGACCCTGCGGCGACCCGCCCAGTCGACCCTGCGGCGA
>CAJCHX010000301.1 GCA_903970215.1 Acidobacteriaceae bacterium | reverse complement strand
GGCGGTATCTCCATCAAGCCGGCCGCGAACATGGACCAGATGACCTCGGACATGGGCGGTGCGGCCGCCGTGATCGCCACCGCGGTCCTGGCAGCGAGGCTGCAGGTGGGTGTCGACGTCACTGCGACGGTCCCGATCGCCGAGAACATGCCGTCGGGCACGGCGCAGCGGCCGGGTGACGTGCTGACCCAGTACGGCGGGATCACGGTGGAGGTGCTCAACACCGACGCCGAGGGCCGCCTGATCCTCGCCGACGCGATCGTGCGCGCGTGCCAGGACGACCCCGACTACCTGATCGACACCGCGACGCTGACCGGCGCGCAGATGGTGGCGCTGGGCACCCGGACCCCGGGAGTGATGGGCACGGAGGCCTTCCGGGACCGGGTGGCGGCGGTGTCGCGGTCGGTCGGCGAGAACGGGTGGGCCATGCCGTTCCCCGAAGAGCTGCGCGCCGACATCGACTCGCGGGTAGCCGATCTCGCCAATGTGGGACCGTCCCGCTGGGGCGGCATGTTGCTCGCAGGTGTGTACCTGCAGCAGTTCGTGGCCGACGGCGTGGCGTGGGCGCACATCGACGTGGCGGGGCCGGCATTCAACACCGGTGGACCGTGGGGCTACACGCCCAAAGGTGGCACCGGCGTACCGGTCCGGACGATGATCGCGGTGATCCAGGACATCGCCGCCAACGGCTGACGCAGCCGGGGTCCTGACGTCGCGCGACCGCCGAAGGTCTGCGGGTAGGGTTTTACGCGGTGGCGGTCACAACCGCGATCACGAGGATATATCCGCGATATCAGTAGCAACCGGCCGGATATCGACCAAGCTAGCCATAACAGCAGCACGACTACACGAGGAGTCAACGACCATGGCCTTCTCCGTCCAGATGCCCGCGCTCGGAGAGAGCGTCACCGAGGGCACTGTCACCCGATGGCTGAAGCAGGAGGGCGACACCGTCACCGAGGACGAGCCTTTGCTCGAGGTCTCGACCGACAAGGTCGACACCGAGATCCCCTCGCCGACGTCGGGCGTGTTGCTGAAGATCGTGGCCCAGGAGGACGACGTCGTCGAGGTCGGCGGCGTGCTCGCCGAGATCGGCGCCGCAGGTGAGGCCGCCCCGGCCGCGCCCGCACCCGCGGCTGAGCCCGCTCCGGCCCCCGCCGCCCCTACTCCCGCTGCTCCGGCGCCCGCTGCTCCTGCTCCTGCTCCTGCTGCACCGGCCGCAGCCGCTCCCGCCGCCTCGGGCGCCACCGGCACCGAGGTGAAGATGCCGGAGCTGGGCGAGTCGGTCACCGAGGGCACCGTCACCCGATGGCTCAAGGCGATCGGTGACGACGTGGCCGTCGACGAGCCCCTGCTGGAGGTCTCGACCGACAAGGTGGACACCGAGATCCCGTCCCCCGTCGCGGGCACGCTGCTCGAGATCCGTGCCCAGGAGGACGACGTGATCGCCGTCGGCGGCGTGCTGGCGGTCGTCGGCGCCGCCGGTGCCGCTCCGGCCGCTCCGGCGGCCCCTACTCCGGCACCGGCCCCCGAACCCACGCCTGCGCCTGCTCCCGAGCCCACCCCGGCACCCGAGCCCGCTGCGCCGTCGGCACCCGCCGCAGCCGAGTCCTCGCCGTACGTCACGCCGCTGGTACGCAAGCTGGCTGCCGACAACAGTGTCGACCTCACAACCGTCAAGGGCACCGGCGTGGGCGGCCGCATCCGCAAGCAGGACGTACTCGCCGCGGCCGAGGCCGCCAAGGCACCCGCGCCCGCGGCTCCCGCACCTGCGCCCGCCGCCCCCGCTGCTGCGGCGGCTCCCGCACCGTCGGCACCCAAGGGTGTCCGGCCCGAGCTTGCGGCCCTCGCCGGCACCACGCAGAAGATCAACCGCATCCGGCAGATCACGGCCAAGAAGACCCGCGAGTCGCTGCAGCAGTCGGCGCAGCTGACGCAGGTGTTCGAGGTCGATATGAGCCGCATCGTCGCACTGCGTGCGAAGGCCAAGGCCAGCTTCGCGCAGAAGGAGGGCGTCAACCTCACCTACCTGCCGTTCATCGCCAAGGCCGTCGTCGAGGCGCTCAAGCTGCACCCGAACGTCAACGCGTCGATCAACGAGGACGCCAAGGAGATCACCTACCACGGTGTGGTCAATCTGGGCATCGCGGTCGACACCGACCAGGGCCTGCTGTCGCCGGTGATCAAGAACGCCGACGACCTGAGCCTGGCCGGGCTGGCCCGCGCCATCGCCGACCTGGCCGCCCGCACCCGCGGCAGCGGGCTCCGACCCGACGAGCTGTCCGGCGGCACGTTCACCATCACCAACATCGGCAGCCAAGGCGCCCTGTTCGACACCCCGATCCTGGTTCCGCCGCAGGCGGCGATGCTGGGTACGGGTGCGATCGTCAAGCGCCCGGTGGTGGTCACGGACACCAGCGGCACCGAGTCGATCGGTATCCACTCGATGTCGTACCTGCCGCTCACCTATGACCACCGGCTGGTGGACGGTGCCGATGCGGGCCGGTTCCTCACCACGATCAAACACCGCCTCGAAGAGGGCTCGTTCGAGGCCGATCTCGGTCTGTAGGTAGCCGATGACGGCGCGCACGATCGCCATCGCGGGCTCGTCGGGCATGATCGGCACGGCCGTAGCCGCCGCGGTGGCACGCCGCGGCGACACGGTCGTTCGCCTGATTCGGACCGGCCGCACTGGTCCGAACGGCGGCGACCGGATCATCGAGTTCGATCCCGAGGGCGCTGGGCCAACGCCTGGCGCCCTTCGGGGGGTGGACGCCGTGCTCAACCTCTGCGGCGCCCCGATCGCGGGGCACCGCTGGAACGGTGTGGTCAAGCAGCAGCTGCGCGACTCGCGCATCGATCCCACGCTCGCGCTCGCCGAGGCGGTCGCGGCGGACGGCGTGCCCGCCCTGCTCAACGCCAGCGCTGTCGGGATCTACGGCGACGCCGGTGAGGACGTGTGCGTCGACTCGGGCCTCGACGCCACCGAGCCGGGCGGCGGCTTCCTCGCCGACCTCTGCGTCGACTGGGAACACGCCACCCAGCCGGCCGGGCAGGCGGGCGCCCGGGTCGCGCGACTCCGGTTCGGCCACATCCTCTCCGATACGGGCGGGCTGCTCCCGATCATGCGAAACATCTACCGGTTCGGACTCGGCGGCCGGATCGGCAGCGGGCACCAGTACCTGCCCTGGATCGCGCTGGACGACGCGGTGCGCGCCGTGTTGTTCGTCCTCGACCGCGAGCTGGCGGGTCCGATCAACGTGACCGGCCCCGAACCGGCCCGGCAGGCCGCGTTCAGCGAGGCCCTCGCGCGGCGGCTCGGGCGGCCCGCGCCGTGGGTCGTGCCGCGCACCCTGGCCCGCCTGGCCGCAGGCGAGATCGCCGACGAGGGCCTGCTCGTCTCGCAGCGCGCCGTTCCGCGGGCGCTCCGCGACAGCGGGTTCGCGTTCGCCCACCCCGGTCTCGACGCGGCACTCCGCGCGGCGTTCGACGCGCCCTTCGCGACCACACCGTAACGGCCGCGACCGTGCCTGCGGCCATCGCCGCCATGGGCAGGCGATCTGCGGCGTAGCCTTGATGCCCATGAGTGCGTCTCGATCCGCCCGCGCCCAGGCTGGTTCCGGTCTCGAAGTGCGCGACCTCGGCACCATCGGGTACCGGGAGGCCTGGGACCTGCAGCACCGGCTGGCGGACGAGCGCGCCGACGGCCGGATAGGCGACCTGCTGTTGTTGCTCGAGCACCCTGCCACGTTCACCGCGGGGCGCCGCACGCAGCCCGAGGACCGCCCCACCGACGGCAGCGAGGTGATCGACGTCGATCGCGGCGGGAAGATCACCTGGCACGGGCCCGGGCAGCTGGTGGGCTATCCGATCATCGAGCTGTCCTCCCCCGTCGACGTGGTCGACTACGTACGACGCATCGAGCAGGCCCTGATCGAGGTGTGCCGCGGTCTCGGCCTCACGGTCGGCCGCGTCACGGGGCGGTCGGGCGTCTGGCTGCCCGCGTCCGGCGGCCGCCCCGAACGCAAGATCGCCGCAATCGGGATCCGCGTGACTCGCGGCGTCACCATGCACGGTTTCGCGCTCAACTGCAACAACCCGCTCGGCGGCTTCGACGCCATCATCCCGTGCGGCATCCCGGATGCCGGAGTCACGTCGCTGTCCAACGAGCTCGGCCGCGACGTGACCGTCACCGCCGTGCACGATGTCGTCGCGTACGCCGTGCGCCGTGCCCTCGACGGCGATCTTCCGGTTGCCGACGAGGACCTGCAGGCCGCATCGTCCGCGCGCTGACGGATCAGGGTCGCCGTGTCCACCCGCATCGAGAGCTACAGCCGCGCCGGATTGATGTTCAGGGTGCGCGACACCGGACCCCTCGACGGTCCGGTGGCCGTGCTGCTGCACGGCTTCCCCCAGACCTCGTCGTCCTGGTCCGGGGTCGCGGCCCTACTGAACGACCGCGGGGTCCGCACGGTGGCACCCGACCAGCGCGGCTACTCGCCCGAGGCGCGGCCGCGCGGCCGCCTCGCCTACCGGTCCAGCGAGCTCACCGCCGACGTCGTCGCCCTGCTCTTGGAGATCGGCCGGCCCGTCCACCTGGTGGGGCACGACTGGGGTGCACGAGTGGCGTGGTCGGTCGCGGCGGAGCATCCCGATCTGGTCGCCTCGCTGACCGCGGTGTCGGTGCCGCATCCCGCGGCGTTCCTGCGCTCGATGCTCACGTCCGACCAGGCGCTCCGCTCGTACTACATGGCCATCTTCCAGCCGCCGCTGCTGCCGGAACTGCTCATCCGCCGTCGCCCCGGGTTGTTCTACGGACTGCTGCAGAAGTCCGGGATGACGCCGGAGATGCTCGACGACGTGCGCCGGGAGATCATCGACGCGGGTGCGCTGACCGGAGCTCTGGACTGGTACCGCGGGCTTCCGTTCTCGTCCCCGAAGGAGCTCACTGCCACGGTGTCGGTACCGACCACTCTGGTGTGGAGCGACGGGGACACCGCGCTCGGCCGCCGCGGCGCCGACCTGTCGCACGACTACGTCACGGGCCGCTACCGGCTCGAGGTACTGACCGGCGCGAGCCATTGGATTCCGGACGAGCGGGCGGCGGACCTCGCCGACATCATCTGTGACACCGCCGGGCTCGCGACCGGAACCAACTGAACCACGTCGCGTCTCGACCGTCGGTCCGGAGCCGACGCCGACCGACGTGTGGTCTCCGTCTCACTACCAGCCCTTCGTCGGCGACGTCACGGTATATCCGCTTTGTGGATAGAGTCCGGATAGGTATCTTCCTTTAATCAACATTTGCATTTTCTTGGAGATATCGCCTCGGTTCTCGCCGCCCCTTCTCCACTGACCGAGGCCGATGTACGCCGTGAACCGGAGGCCCGCCGTGCTTACACCTGTCCCCAGTTACCGTCGGATCGGCGTGGCACCATGAGGCCCGCGGCGCGCCTGGGCCGCTGGTGCGTGCGGCACGCGGCATGGGTGCTACTGTTCTGGACGGCTCTGGCAGGCGTCCTCAATGTGGCGGTCCCACAACTCGAGGCCACGGTGCACAAGCATTCGGC
>CAJCHX010000300.1 GCA_903970215.1 Acidobacteriaceae bacterium | reverse complement strand
AGGGATTGACTCACCGCCTCCCGTTGCCGGGGACCCGCCGGCAACGTCGCGATCAGGCGTTCGACCTCACCGTCGAGACCCAGCACCTGATCCGGTGATACCAAGTGGTCCGCGAGCGAGGAGGCGAGCCCTAGCACGAGTTCCGTGAGTCCCATCGGGGCGCGGTCGGTGTCGAGGTCGTCGTCCCACCCGGTCACGACGTCGTAGGCGATCTGCCAGCGCTCGGTCTCGGACACCAGTCGCACCGTCGGCTCGACCGGCAGCAACATGCCGTAATCGCCCAGCAGTCGACCAGCATAGGTGTGGTAGGTGCTGATCTCCGGCTCGACCGTGCGCAGCAGCACGCGCAGCTCACCGCTGGGGTCGATCCGGTTCAACACGGGCGCCGCGGCGAGCCGAGCGAGCCGCTTGCGCACACGAATCATCAACTGCTGGGCTGCCTTCCGGGTGAAGGTGAGCCCAAGCACCTGGTCTGGTGTCACGTACCGGTTGGCGATCAGCCATACGACGCGCCCTGCCATGGTCTCGGTCTTTCCGGCGCCGGCGCCGGCCACCACCAGACCCGGTTCGAGCGGCGCCTCGATCACGGCGCGCTGCTCATCGGTGGGACCGAACGCCTGTCCCAACTCCACAGCCAAGTCGTCAGCCGAGATCATCGGACGATATGGAAACCCCTGCGCAACAATTATATTCGCCGTTTCAGTCATCGGTGACCGCCCGCCCTCGGTCGACGGCCGGGCAACACGCCGCAGCATCGCAGTGCGAGCATGCCGAGCCCAGTGTCGCGACGAACGCCGGTCCGCGAGTGGCGCGCGCCGCACGACGCATGACTGCGAGCCACTCGTCGATATCCGCCGGGGTCAGCGCCGGCTGTACCCGCTCGCCGGCGCCGGTCTTCGCCGCCTTCGCCACGTATACCAGCCGCCCGCCGCCCGGCTCGCTGGGTGCGCCCGCGACTCCCCCGCTGGCGATGGCCACCTGATAGGTCCGCAGTTGGGCGTTCGCCTCGCCCTCCGCATTGGTGACAGGATTCTTCGATGTCTTGAGGTCGATCGGCACGGCCCGTTTCAGCGCATCGCGCTCGAGCCGGTCGATCCGACCCCGCACCCGCAGGTCGGGGCCGGCCTCATCACCGTCACCGGCCGGGATCTCCGCGTCGACCGGCACCTCGACCGCGATCTCGGTCAGGTCACCACGCGTCGCCGCCAGCCACGCGCGCAGGTTCTCGAGCATCGACTCGGTACGTGCCAGCTCGCGCCGCGCGAACCAATCGGCATCCAGGTCGACCCGGTCCCAGACCCGCACCAAGGCAGCGGTCACCTCGTCCTTGGGGATCCGTCCGGCCACCGCCTGCGCGAGGGTGTGCACCAGGTTCCCGGTCACCTGCTGCGCGGAGTTGCCGTCCCGCCCACCGAACCGTTGCACCATCCAACGCAACGCACACGTCTCGAGTGCCTCGACATTGGATGGGGACAGCACCACCGGCCCGTCGCCGGGTTCCCACAGCGGCTCGTCGGTGCTCGCACCCGGGTAGCCGTACCAGGCCGACGGGTGCGCGCCCGGCACACCGGCCGCAGCCAGGCGGGCCAGCTGCCGGGCGGCGTGGGCGCGGTCGGCCTCGTCCTCGGCTGACGCACCCGTCACGGGTGCGCACACCACCCCGCGCAACGTCGCCACCGTGGTGCGCAGGTCCAGCGTCGCCACCGTCCCCGATTCGACTGTCGGCGTGTAGGTCTCGGGATCATCGGCGACGCCCGTCGCAAGGCCGTGCAGGAAGCGGGACGGAACCAGCTCGCCATCGCCGTCGGCGGAGTCCACCGCGGTGAGCAGCAGGCGACTGCGGGCGCGCGAGCACGCCACCAAGAGCAGTCGCCGCTCCTCCGCGAGGAGCGGCAGCGCACGCGACACCGTCTGCAACGACGCCGGCGGCAGCCCGTCGATGACGTCCACCAGATCCTGCGTGCCGAGCAGCCCGCCGCGCAGCCGCAAGTCGGGCCACCGTCCCTCCTGCACACCGGTCACGGCCACCACGTCCCACTCCCGACCCACGGCAGCGTGGACACTGAGCAGGGTGACACCCGGGGTGGTGACGTCGCTGGTCCGATTGCGTGCACGGGGGATCTGCAGCTGCTCGATGTACTCAACGAACCGCGCGACCGAAGCGGTGGGCAGGGTATCCGTGAAATCTGCTGCGGCATCGAATAATCCGAGCACGGCGTCCAAATCTCTGTCGGCCTGCTCACCCAGGGTGCCACCGCGCAGCGCCGACGCGGACCACCTGGTCGCGAGCCCGGTCGCTGACCAGGCCGCCCACAGTGCGTCCTCGACCGAGCCGGTGGCAGCACGCGCGGCCGCCACCGCAGCCGCGACCCGCTCGATGGGCTCCCGCTCCAGCTCGGTGAGTGCCGCCCGGTACGGCGCGTAATCGGCAGCGCCGACCAGGATGTCGCGCAGCACCTGTGACGATCCGCGGTCGTCCGCCGAGTCGACTCGGCGCACCGCGCGGCGCACGCGGCGCAGCGTGAGCGGGTCGCCGTCGCCGACCGGCCCCGACAGCAGGGTGAGGGCATCGGCGGCGTCCACCGACGCGGGAACCGCTACCACTCGCAGCACCAACAACAGGGCGTGCACGATCCGCTGCCTGGACAACGGCAGCTGGTCGGCTGGAATCACCACCGGCACACCGGCATACGCCAGGGCGCGGCGCAACGGCGCGACCGCCGAAGACACCGAACGAACGACGATCGCCATGTCCTCCCATGCCGTGCCGCGGGTGATGTGCTCGCGTCGCAGCATGGCTGCCACGGCATCGGCCTCCTTGGCGGCAGTCGAGAAGATCCGCACCTCGGCAGACCCCGGCCGCTGGCGCTCGGCGGCAGTTGCGGCGAAGCGCTGTGGCAGTCGCGACGACACCCGATTGACCGTGGCCGCGATCTCGTCGCCGAACCGGAAGCTGCGCTCCAGCACGATATCCCGGCTCGCTGGTACGTCGAGCCCCTGGAGGAATCGAGTGGCAGCACCGCGGAACGAGTACACAGCCTGGTCGGGGTCGCCCGCGATCACCGTGAGCTCGGTCCCGGTACCCAACAGCCGGACCAGTGCGGCGGCCAGCGGGTCCAGGTTCTGCGCATCGTCGACCAGCAGGAACCGGATCCGCTCCCGTTGCTGGGCGAGCAGCCCGTCGTCGGTGGCCAGCGCCGTGACCGCGGCATCGATCAGCTCGGCTGCATCCACCGCGGGTGCAACCGCCTGCGGGCCGGCCAGCCCCACCGAACCCCGCAGCAGAGTGGTCTCCTGGTACTCCCGGTACGCACGGGCGGCGGCGACCCACTCGTCGCGGCGATACTCGCGGCCCAGGTCGGCGAGTTCGGCTGGGCCGATGCCCCGTTGCGCGACCTGTGCGAACAGGTCCCGTAGCGCTCCCGCGAAGCCGTTGGTCACCAACGCCGGCCGCAGCCGCTCCGGCCAGCCGGCCGCACCGTCTGCGACGTTGCCGCGCAACAACTCCCGAATCACGGCATCCTGCTCGGACCCGGTGATCAGCCGCGGCGGCGGGCTGCCGGTGCGCGTCGCCTGCAGACGCAGCACGGCGAATGCGAGCGAATGGATCGTCCGTACCAGCGGTTCATGGGTGGCGTGCGCACGGCCGCCGTCCGGCGCTCCCGCCAGCACCCGCGCCGACACCTCGCGTTTGAGCCTGTTCGCGGCCTGCTTGCTCCCGGTGAGCAGTAGCACCGACTCCGCATCCACCAGCGGATCGGTGAGTTTGGCGACGGCGATGTCGACCAGCGCCGAGGTCTTGCCCGTACCCGCTCCGCCGCGGATGCGGTACGGCGTCCAGCCGCCCGTGTCCAACGGCAGCGCCCCGCTCGCGGGCGACATGAGTCCGGCGACAGGGCCACCCCATTCGCGGACGGGCGGCGCTTCGGGACGGTGATAGGCAAGGGTGATCTGGGGTCGGCGATGCCGGGCGGGCTCACCGCCGCGCCGCGATTCGCTGGTCACCCGCTCACTCCCCATCTTCGGCCCCCATCTTCGGCCCCCATCTTCGACCTCCCGGATCAACCCACCCGATCACATCACACGGGTCCGACAGGTTTTGCACACGGCGACCGCCGCGGTAGCGACGGCCCGCCGCATTCCTGTCACCCGCTGGGGCCACAATGGTCGACATGCTCAATGTGCACCTGTACGGGCCCTGGTCGGACACACACGCAGAGCACACGCCGGTCGTCCTCGCGATCCACGGGGTCACCGGGCACGGCGCGCGGTGGCGCGATTTCGCCGACGGGCAGCTGCGCGGAGTACGGGTACTCGCGCCGGACCTGCGCGGACATGCCCGTTCGCCATGGGCGCCGCCGTGGTCGATGGAGCAGTACGTCGCCGACCTCGTCGAGGTGATCGAGTGCCACACAGCCGGTCCGGTCGCTGTGATCGGGCATTCGCTCGGTGGGGCACTGGCATGCCGGCTGGCGACGAGCCACCCGGACCTGGTGACGTCGCTGCTCCTCATCGATCCGGCCCAGGGCCTAGATCCGGAAGCCTGCCTGACCATCGCCGAGCAGACCATCGCGCACTTCGACTTCGCGTCCCGCGACGAGGCGCGCGCGGACAAGCTGTCCGGCGCGTGGGCCGGCGTCCCGACCCAGGTGCTCGACACCGAGATCGCCGAACACCTCGTGCGTCGCGATGGCGGCCGCTGGGAGTGGGACGTGTCGTGCCCGGCCGCGACGGCGTTGTGGGGCGAGCTGGCGCGACCGGCGGTTCCCCC
>CAJCHX010000299.1 GCA_903970215.1 Acidobacteriaceae bacterium | reverse complement strand
GTGTCGCTGCGCCGGATCGCCATCACGTAGGACACGTCGCGTTCCTCCAGCCAGCCTGCAGCCACTTGGCCTGCCCGTACGCCTCGTCGGCGGTGAACCAGGGAAACGGCACCCCGGCCTCGATGGCCCGGCTGATCATCGCCTGGGCCAGCTGTGGCTTGGTGGCGAACTCCGTGTCATCTGGGATGCAAGTTCCGTCCTCGAGAGCAACGACTCATTCGCCGTCCACACCTGTCAGGTGCGCCGCAGCACGGCAACTACCTTGCCGCGAATTTTGGCCCTCTCGGCGGGAATCGGCGGGTACGCGGGATTCTGCGCCATCAGCGAGACCCGACCGTCCGCCGTCCGACACAGACTCTTGACCGTGACGTCACCATCAATCATGGCGACGACGATCTCGCCGTTCTCGGCATCCTGCTGCTTACGCACCGCCACCCAGTCGCCATCGACAATCGCTGCGTCGACCATCGAGTCGCCGTGTACTCGCAAGAGGAATAGTTCCCCATTACCCACAAGCTCCACCGGCAGGTCCCAGCCGTCCCCGGAAAGCTGCACAGCCTCGTTAGGCCTACCTGCGGGGACCAACCCCAACTCAGGAAGGCGAAGGTAGCCGGTTCTCGGCAACTTGGGGCGCACAGGGAACGGCCCATCGAGGCGCACGGGGAACCGCCCATCAGACCCTCGCACCTCCAGCGCCCGCGGGCGCATCGAGTGGCGCAGCACCCACCCCTTATCTACCAACTCGTCGAGTTGGTAGCGGACCGCGGACCGACTGTTCAGCCCAACCGCGTCGCCGATCTCCGTCATAGAAGGCGAGTAGGGGACCGGCGAGTTCCACAGGAACTGCAGTATCTCTTGCTGCCGCTCGCTGAGCTCTAGGTACGGCACGAAGTCGGGCGGGCCTGACGTCCTACTCATACGACCTCCCATCTGGGATTTCGATCAGCATAACAGAAGGATCGGCTATATCAAATGAACGTTCGAGGAAGTGGGTGACATACTGGCGGTATTACCGAGGAGGTCCGGGGAGTGATTCTTCCCAGGCTGGGCAACGTCCGTGCGACTCCGCCAGTTCCGACTCAGTTCCGCCAGAGAGCGAAAACAAGCCGGAAACGATGAGGAACCGTGAGAGCTGAAACTCCAGCTTAGGAGCCATTCGGGGGAGTACTAGCAGGTCACGGCAAGGGGGGTGACAGAACCCGGCCTACAGGCCGATTCCTGGCACGGGCAGACGTAGTGTCATAGCAAACTATGGCTATGACCTGCATGCTCTGCTCCTCCGAGGAGGATTTTGAGGCAAGGAGGCCGGTGGTTCGCGCGTCGCGAGATGCCGTCGCAGTTGTTCTTCGTGTTGGCTGATGCTCTCGTGCTGGGGTCGGCTGGCGGATCTCCAGATGCGCTCCGG
>CAJCHX010000298.1 GCA_903970215.1 Acidobacteriaceae bacterium | reverse complement strand
CGGCGAGCGTGGCGAAGAGGTATACGCGAGGAACCGGTGTGAGTACCTGTCTTGACGTATAACCGCCTCAAATCTGACGGATACGGGGCGGGCGCGGTGCGCCTCTCGACCTGATCGTGGGGTCGGGAGGGCTGTTCGGGTGCGGTGTAACGGGGCCCGGGCGGTGGCGGTGGTGAACCACTACGGAGTAGTCGCCGTCGAGGCCGCAGGCAGATAGCCGGGTGCCTCCTTCGCCGAGCGAACAACGAGTGAACACGGGAAGGCCCCGGTGCCTGCCCGCCTTGCGTGCGCATCCAGCGTGCGGGGGTGGGCTGGGTGCGTCGTCCACCGATCGGTGTCGGGGCTGGCGGAGCCGCCGTAGTACTGCGAGTCCGGGAGAGCCGGACACATCGGGAAGGGCGGCAGCGAGGATGGATAGGAGGTGCTGTGAGGGTGCAAGACGCATCGGTGAACTCCGATGCCGAATCGGCGGCGGTTCCCGTCGGCCGGTTGGTAGCGCGGACGCAGGCCAAGTATCACCGTTGGGCGGAGGCCGACCGCGAGTCGCGGTTCGGTGATCTGTTCAACCTGGTGTGTCACCCCCGCTACCTGCGGGAGGCTTTCGAGCACGTGGCACACAACAAGGGTGCCCGCACCTCGGGGATCGACGGGATCACCGTCAAGCAGATCGTCGAGGACGGGCAGGTGGAGGCGTTCCTGGCGGGGATCGCCGCGAGTCTGAAGGACGGCAGTTACCGTCCCGCGCCGGTCAAGCGGCGGCTGATCCCGAAACCGGGCGGCAAGTCCCGCGCGTTGGGGATCCCGACGGTGACCGACCGGGTGGTGCAGCAGTCGCTTCGGATGGTGCTGGAACCGATCTTCGAGGCCGACTTCCTGCCGGTCTCCTACGGGTTCCGGCCCAGGCGGCGCGCCCACGACGCGATCGCCGAGATCCATCTCTTCGCCACACACGGGTATCGGTGGGTGTTGGACGCGGACATCGAAGCATGTTTCGACAGCATCGACCACCAGGTCGTCCTGGACCGGGTGCGGGCGCGGATCTCCGATCGGAAGGTCGTGGCCCTGGTGAAGGCGTTCCTCAAGGCCGGTGTCCTCACCGACCTCGGACAGGCGCACGAATCCCGGGCGGGAACACCCCAAGGTGGGATCATCTCCCCGTTGCTGGCCAACATCGCCCTGTCCGTAGTGGACGAGGCGATCATGGCCCCGTGGGCACCGGGCGGTGAGCAGTCGACCCAGTGGGGTCGACGCCGCCGCCGTCTGCACGGGGTGGCCAATTGGCGGCTGGTCCGCTACGCGGACGACTTCGTCGTCATGACCAACGGCACCGAGGACGACGCCCACCACCTCCAACAGCAGGTCACCGAGGTGCTCTCCGGGATCGGGCTGCGGCTCTCGCAGTCCAAGACCCGGATCGCGCACCTGAGCGAGGGGATCGATTTCCTCGGCTTCACCCTGAAGTGGCGGAAGAAGAGAGGGAGCAACCGCTGGTACTGCGCCACGACGATCTCGGACAAGGCGTTCCGAACCGTCAAGCAGACCATCCGCGCCCTCACCCCACGCCGGTCACCGCGCCCCCTGGCGGACGTGATCAGACAGGTCAACCCCGTGCTGCGTGGCTGGACGTCATACTTCCGCCACGCGATCGCCGCACGACGGTTCGGCTTCCTCAGGTACTTCCTGTGGAATCGGATCGTCAACTGGCAACGCGCGGTTCACCGTTGGAGCTGGACACAGGTCCGGCGTTGGCTCCAACGCCCCGACGGGCGCTGGCGACCGATCGCCGCGGACGATGTGGTGCTCTTCGACCCCGGTCGCGTTCGTGTCGAACGCTACCGGTTTCGGGGTGCCCGCATCCCCAGTCCCTACCTGACCACGACCGCCTGACGGCATCACCCTCGTGGAGAGCCCGCTGCGTTGAAAGGCGCACGGCGGGTTCGGCGGGCGGCCCGGGGAGACGGAGCAGCGGCAACGCTGCCACCGCGCCCCGGGTCGACCCAACACGTTGTATTTCGAGGCGGAGAACGAGGACGCGCTGCGGAAGGTCGGATACTCGAAGGAACGCCGCGTCGATCCGCAGATCGTCGTCGGACTGCTGGTGGACCGCAACGGATTCCCCTTGGAGATCTGCTGTTTCGAGGGAAACACCGCGGAGACGACGACACTGGTGCCGATCATCGCCGCGTTTCAAGCCCGGCACGGGATCGAGCACACCCAGGTGGTGATCGCCGCCGACGCGGGCATGCTGTCCGCGTCGAACCTGCGGCAGCTCGACGAGGCCGGGTTGTCGTTCATCGTCGGTTCCCGCGTCACCAAGGCACCCGCTGACCTCGCCGCCCACTTCCACTGGCACGGTGACGTGTTCACCGACGGGCAGATCGTCGACACCGTGACCCACGCAACGCGCGCTCGGTGGTGAACACGAAAGCTACACGGACCGAACCCGTCTGGAACCCAGGACAGCACTCGAAAGCGTGGCGGGCGGTGTGGCAGTACTCGAGCCGCCGCGCCCGGCGAGACACCAGGACGTTGAACGCGCAAGAAGAACGTGCACGGGCGGTCGTCGGCGGCACCAGCACGGTGAAGTCAACGAGGTTCGTCAAGGTCGCCGGCACCGACAAGCACCTCGATCAGGCCGGCCTGGACCGAGCGCGCTCGTTGATCGGGCTCAAGGGCTACGTCACGAACGTGCCTGCCGAGGTCATGCCCGCGAGCGAGGTGATCGGCAAGTACCACGAGCTCTGGCACGTCGAGCAGTCGTTTCGGATGTCCAAGACCGACCTGCGGGCACGGCCGATCTTCCACCGCACCCGCGACGCGATCGAAGCGCACCTCACGGTCGTCTTCGCCGCCCTCGCCGTGGCCCGCTACCTGCAAGACCGCACCGGCGTCAGCACAACCCGGCTGGTCCGGACGCTCCGTCCACTGCAGGAAATCAGTGTCATCATCGCCGGTCACCCGCACACCGCTGCAGACCCCATTCCCGCCGATGCCGCCGCGATCCTCGCCGCCCTTGGAATCGAGCATCACTGAGCCGAGCGTGGGTCACTAAAGTTGTGCAACTCAGGAATTACCGAGTGTTCGTTGTGCTTGCGACTTGGGAGGGCGAATGGATCGGGACGTTGAGGAGATTCGTCGGCGGGCGCAAGAGCGCGTCGCGGGCCGGTCTTCGATGGTGATGGACGGTGACGTGATCGAGGAGTTGGCGAGGGCGCATGAGCGGCATGCGCAGCGAGTGCGGGAGGCCGCCGCTCCACTCGGTGAGGTGGGCAGATTCAACCATCTCGGAGAAACGACAGAGGGCCGAACAGTAACAGCGCATTATCGCGCGTCAGCGTCGGACGGACCCGATTCGCTAAAGAATTCGATGGTCGAGATCGCGAGCGCAGCGGACAAGATCGTAGGCGGCCTGCGAGCTGTTGCCAAGGTGCTGGGGGAAACGGAGTCGGACAGTGTGCACTCGATCGAGAATGCCCGCGGCGAGTTTTGAAGACCCTTGTGTTAACAATCGCAATGGTGACTGAGCTCTGTGCGACCGGATGTGCGCAGTCGGTGGTGGGGTCCGCGGTACCAGGCGCGGGGCTTGCGACACCTCAGGCTGTACTGCCTTTCACGCCTTCGGTCGCCGAGCGGTCCAATCGCCGAAATGACGGCACCTCCTTCGAACCCTGCGTTGCGCATTCGCCGGAAGAGATCCGTGTGCTGGGGATTGATCAGGCGACCATGAGGGACGCCGCTAGTGCAGATTCGCAGAATTACCGCGGGTGCCGTTGGGAGTTGTCTCGGCGTCCAGATGACCGCCCGGGGCATTGGCGAAACTGGGTGAGCCAACTCGTCGGAAATCAGCCTCCGCTGCCCATCTACAAGCAAGGTCACGAAGAGATCCGATGGGGACCTGACCGGGTGAGCGGTGGGCGGACGATTGCTGCCGGTACATCAAGATCGGACGAATGTGTTGTTGTGTTCTCGTCGGGGCGTGCGCTCGTTGTCACCTTGCTCACGCTGGACACCGAGACCCGGACCCAGACGAGTGAGTGCGCCCGCGCCTTTCGGTTCGCCGTGCTCGCAGCCTCGAAGGCCCCACGCTGACTCTGCGGCGCTATCTCCGATCCGACCGGGACGACCTGTCGGTCCTGAGTCGGCCTCCTCGCCGCCCCCGCAACTAGCTAGTAGGCGCCGCTAGCTGCCTTACCGATGCGTCACACGTTGGATCTCCAATCTAGTTGTGTCACATAGGTAATCGGCGAGCTTCGGTCGCGCTGGGGAGCGCCCGTGGGGCACGGTTCGACCATTCGACGATGAAGATCAAGGTCGCCACCACTGCAATCGCCACCGTGGTCCTTTCCGCGCCGCGGGGAGACGCGGGGGACCACCAGGATGAGTGCTGTGGGGTCGAGGACATTGTCTTCCGGCGAGATCGTCACCAACGACACCAACGACATGTCGTCCAGTCTGTTCGCCGACTGACTCACCCGGTTGAACAAGGCATGCCCGTGATGTCCGATCTGAACGTGTCGTACCCCCGGCCTACTGTCCGAGGTGATCGGGGAGGAGATTGCATGACACAAGTAGCACTCGCGAGCGGGCCGGTGATCGTGCCGCCTCAGTACGCAGCCGAGTACCTCGCACGGATGGACATCGAGGTGGCCGACATCTACGCCGCAATAGGCAACGGGGAGGTTGCCGCGGCGAGCATCGATGGGTATCACCCACGCAATGTCGCAGGGCTGGCACGGTGGATCGCGCTGGTCGGCTGTCTACGTCGGAGGCTCATCGAGGGAGGTCGGTGGCGGCTGGGCGACGGGTCCAACCGGCCGGTATGCCGCCACCTCGACCACGACTGGACACTGGCGGTGATCTGCGGCGACGCCGCGACGGGTGATGTCGACAGCTTTCGCGGGCCCCAAGCGACCAGGCGTAAAGGCGTCGCGACGGCGCGATCGGTGCAGGAGCAGGGGTGCCTGATCACGCTCACCGAACTCGTATCCACGAGTCTGTCCGCGGTCGGCGACGAGCCGCCTGCTGGCAACTGGTTCCTGCTGTACCACCGTGACGTCGGCGGCGTCCGTCTAGAGGTGTCCTTGCCGCTTGGGTTCGATGAGGTCGAAGGGCAGTTCACCGGCTGGGCGGTTCGGGTGATCATCGACGACTGGGTGCCCGAGGGCCTCGCGATGCCACATGACGTGGGGTACGTCGGTGTGGCCTTCCAGATACTCAGTGCTGCGTGACCGATACAGCGGAAATCGTTGCCTACGCTGATGATTCGCTTCGGTGCCGCACGGTGAGTGCGCGGTCCAGAGGGGACGAACCGTTCGATCGAGGAGTAGAATTCGGGTTCTTGACAGCGGTCGAGTGCGCCAGGCCACAGGGCGTTGAAGGGCTCCGCGGCGGGTTCATCCTCGCGGTGACGAGTTAAGGGTCCGGGATGATGTCGTTTTCCAACGGGCAATACATGCCGGCGACGCCGGTTGTATCTCAGCGCGCCGGAGCCGGGCGCCGGGTCGTCCAAAGCCTATGGCTGCTGTTCGGGTTGCTGTCTGTCGGCTTGCTCGGTTTCGCCGGCTACATCCTGGTCGCGGCGCAGACCAAGCGCGACCGCTGGTGGGCCTTCGCGTCGTTCTGGTTCGTCATCGCTGGAAGTGCATTGGTCGCCGCTGCCCTCGCCCCCACCGATACCAACGGTGACCTGTCGAGCAGCGTGCCGGGATCGGTGATGACAGTCCTGCTTGCCATCCTCTGGATCGTCGGCGGTATCTCGAGCGTGGTCACTGTGCCGTTCATCTGGCGCGACTACGACACGGTGAAACGAGTTGGTGCGTAGTCTCTCTCGATATCCGGGGGACCGGCCGCCTGCTGTCGGTGATGGATCGCGACGATGCATCGTCCAGTTGGCCACGCTGCTCGAATCGGGGCGTCGACCTGCGGGCGGCGGCCGCGTACGTTGATCGCGCCATGTCTGTGGGCCGATGCAGGCACGGCCGATATCGCGACCCGAGGTGGGCTGCGGTGGTCCTCGGCTAACTTTGACCGGGACATCGACCATGCCGCTTGATGAGCCAAGACATTGTGGAAGAGGTCCAGCGCGACGCGGTCCGCGACTGGAGACCACCGGTCCTCAGGGGCCTGATAGACGTCGGTCTGCGCGGGCTGGGAAAGAGGTCGAGGGGCTGGTAGCCGTGGGTTTCGGGGAAGACGAGGACGGTGCTGCCGCTCTCGTCCTGCGCGAGTTCCGAAGGGGAGAGGATGGATTCGTGCCGGAGCCCCGCCAGGAGGGCGTACTAGCGGTTGAGGTGGCGGAACGCGGCGAGTTTCGCCTGCGTGGACGTGCCGGGCGGCAGGGAGACGACGCGGGCGCGGGCCTTGGTCGTGCTGACCTTGTGCTGGGCCTCGAACTCCTGCCAGTCGTCGCCCGCGGCGAGGGGCTGACCGGTGATGGTCCAGGAGTCGGCGTCGCGCTCGGGCTTGCGGTGGCCGTAGATGTTGCGCATCGCGAGGCCGATGATGACGCTCAGGTCATCGCCGCCCACGCTCTCACCCGCTTAGCCGTGCATCCGTGCGCGCGGCGACGCCCGCTCGCAAACCTTCAGGGAGGTTACCAACGGGGCCGGACATGTTTGCGTCAACTCTGCGTACTCGGCCTGGTGTTGGCGCCGGAGTCAGCTGCGCCTGACCGCTTCGACGGTTACCGGGGTGCCGACAAGTAGCAACTCGAGATCGTTGGGATCGGACGTGAGAACCACGATGGGCTCTCTCAATGTCGTCGCCGTTGCGGCGACCACGCTGTCCACAGTGAGGTCGCGAAGCTTCCGACGAGTCGACGCAGCGCCGGCGCGCAGCCGACCGGCGTTGAAGCCGATCTCGGAGGTCACATCTACGAGTCGGACGGCTTTGACGGCCCGCCTCAGCCCCGCGTCCCGAGCCGACCCGTCCGCGACCTCGGCCAATGTGACAGTTGACGCATACAGCGTGGCATCTATCCGTCGTGCGACGGTGGCCCACGCTTGCATGGCGCGGTCACCGGCGGCGAGCGCCGAGAGGGCCTCCGCGTCGAGAAGGATGGAGTGAGGGCGGACGATCATCGAGCGAGGCGGCCCATGATCGCTGCGACGTCGTCCTCGTCGACAGGACCGTGCTGCGACTCCATGTCGGCGAGGATGTCGTCCAGCGCGTCCCGCTCGAGTTGTCGCGCAGCCGCACGAGCGACGTAGGCGGAGAATCCGCGGGAGCCGACCCGCGCACGTATCTCCTCGGACGTACCGGACGGCATGGAGATGGAGTGCTTCTCGACGCCTGGTGAGCTCATGAGTTGAATCCTACTTGAAGTAGGAATTCATCGCGAGGGTTTCAACCTTGGCCCCAGCGCGAGGCCTCCGCATCATGCCGCTGTTTGTCCAGCCCCGGGTGCTTCCTTCGCTGTAGTATCGGCTCCGCGGTTCGACGGAACTCTCGCTCAGGGCAGATCCCCTCCGCACGATTATTCGTGCTGCCCAAGGGGATCCGACGTGACGCTGTTGCGCGTGACTGCGCGGCGACTGCTCGAGGAATACGACTCGCAATCGCTTGTGGAGAAGCTGCTGGAGCGCATGCTGTTCGAACGTGGGATCACGGTGGGCGAGGCGGAGCGTCGCTCGTGGGGGAACAGTGTGCCGCAGCTCGCCGCCGACTTGGTGCACGGCGGTTTGGGCGACGTCGAGATGCTGGTCGAATACAAGATGCCATTGTCGTCGAAACGGGCCGACGTCGTGCTGGCTGGCGTTCACCCCGTGACGGGTGCGGCGTCGTACGTGGTGGTCGAGCTGAAGCAATGGTCGTCGGCGACCTCGTACGAGGACGATCCCGCGCTCGTCACCGTCCCGCATCTGGCCGGCGGCCCGAAGCTGCACCCGGTCGCCCAGGTTCGGGGCTACTGCGAGTACATCGCGGATTTCGCGCGCGTCTTGAGGGACCAGCCGGACGCGCTTGCCGGCGTCGCCTACCTGCACAACGTGCTCGATCCGGCGGCGGTGGCAGATCTGGGCACTCATCCCGTTTCGACGACTGGGCGGATCTTCACCGGCGCCGACACGGCCGGGATGCTCGCGTTCTTGCGCACCCGGCTAGACGGCGCCGCACCGTCGGGACCCGCCGCGGACCTGCTGCTGAATTCGGCAGCTGCGCCGTCGCAGCAACTGCTCAAGGTTGCGGCTGAGGAAGTGCGCGACCGGCAGGTGTTTCACCTGCTGGGTAACCAGCAGCTCGCCGTGGACCTCGTGTTGCACGACGTGGAGCAGGCGCGTGCCGCTGACCAGAAGCGCATCGTCATCGTGACCGGCGGGCCGGGGAGCGGCAAGAGCGCCGTCGCACTGGCGCTGCTGGGCGAACTCGCGCGGCGCGGACGGACGGTGCTACACGCCACGGGATCTCGATCGTTCACCACCACGCTGCGGCAGGTGGCAGGCTACCGCGCGCCGCGCGTCAAAGCGATGTTCACGTACTTCAACTCCTTCATCACCGCCGAACGCAACGGGCTCGACGTCCTGATCCTCGACGAGGCGCACCGAATCCGGGAGACGTCGGCGAACCGGTTCACCAAGGCGGAGAACCGGACTGGGCGCCCGCAAGTGGAAGAGCTGATCGCCGCCGCGAGGGTGCCGGTGTTCCTCCTCGACGAACACCAGGTGGTCCGGCCTGGCGAGCTGGGATCGCTGGCCCAGATTCGCGCCTACGCGCGGACACTCGGACTTGAGGCTGCGCACATCCACCTCGATGACCAGTTCCGGTGCGGCGGCAGCGAGCGGTATGTCGACTGGGTGGTCGACCTGGTCGGGCTCGGAGAAGGGGCGCCGAGACCCTGGGACGGCGACGACGGGTTCGACGTGCGTGTCGCCGAGACGCCTTGGGACCTCGAGCGGGTGTTGGCGGAACGTCGTGACGAGGGATATTCGGCCCGAATGACGGCTGGTTACTGCTGGAAGTGGAGCGACGCAAGGCCCGACAAGACGCTCGTCGCCGATGTCGAGATCGGCGACTGGGCGCGGCCCTGGAACTCCAAGTCGGAACGGAGACTCGGGGACGTGCCCCCGTCGCAGCTGTGGGCGACGGAGGACGGCGGCTTCGGTCAGGTCGGGTGTGTGTACACCGCGCAGGGCTTCGAATACGACTTCAGCGGTGTGATTCTCGGTCCTGATCTGGTGTGGCGAGACGGGCGGTTCGTCGTCCGACGCGGCGCCAACGTCGATCCGTTCCTGAAGACCAAACAGCTCGGCGACGCTCGCTTCGATCTGCTGATCCGCAACACATACAAGGTCCTGCTGACCCGCGGCATGGTCGGCACCGTCCTGTACTCGACCGACGAGGAGACCCGAGAGGCGCTGGTGCGCCTCGTCGCCCGGTGACCGCCGGGTCGATGTAGCGAAACGAGCACGGCCCGACAGGCTTCCGAGACAGGACACGCCTCCACCCGATGCGAACCCTTGAGAGGCGCATGGGCGATGACGGCGTGGGTGATCCCGATTGCTCCGGAGTACCCAGAACACTTGCAAGCGGCCTTCGACGACGGGTTTTGGGATACCCGCCGGGCGGCGGGGATCGAGCCCGGCGACGAAGTCTTCTTCTGGCAGTCGGGCGGAGAGGGCGTCGAAAGCGAGCTCAAAGCAATGGTGGTCGCCACCTCTCCGGCGGTCGAGATCGAGGTCGACTTCACGCGAGCACACTGGACAGACAGACTGAAGGGTGGGTATACGCATCGGTTCACATTCGAGCCCAAGGCCGCCGAACCGATTGCGAAGACGAGGTGGGCCGAGGTTCAGCACGCGGCCGGTCGTCCCCTGCGGCTTTGGCCGATCACGCGGCTCGACTCGCACCCGGCGATCGTGTTCCTCGACAGCAGGTTTGCGATCAAGTGGAGCGGCGTCGATCTGGCTTTCGGTGGCGGCCCGATCCCCGACATTGCAGACAAGTCGGACCGTCGGGCGAGGTCGATGAGGTCTGTGGTGGCGCGCGCCGGGCAGGGGAGGTTCCGAAACGACCTACTGTGGGCGTATCACCGCAAGTGCGCGTTCACGGGATACAGTGCTGAGTTCACGCTTGAGGCCGCGCATATCTTCCCATATCGAGGTGACCAGTCGAATCACGTGACGAACGGGATCCTGCTGCGAGCCGACCTGCACAGTCTGTTCGACGCCTACCTGATCGCAGTCGATCGCCATTACCGGATACGTGTGGCACCTGAGCTGATCGACGAGGGCTACCGCGACTTGGATCGCAAGCTGATGGCCCTGCCTGGTGCCGATGATGCAAAGCCTTCGCAGAAGGCGTTGCTGGACCATTGGCGGGACTGCGACTTCGTCAAGGTCCGGGAATTCTAGCCTGGGATCCCACTACGCTTCCGCTATGGTCGATCGCTCCGGACACCTCTTCGTCGTCCATGGTCTGATCGAGCGAGTCGTGTACGACGCAGTAGTCATACCGACGGACGATGGGTTCCACGTCGAGCGGCATTGGAATGAGTTGTTCGGCGGCCAGACTCCTCGGCGTCCTGCCGACTGGCCGGCGCCGTTCGCGCGGGCGCGTGACGACGCCCGAGTGTGGTTTATCAGCGTATTTGCAGAACGGCCGGTAGACGGCGACGAACTCGGCACGGTGGTCACCGACCTCCTGCGTCGGATCGCGACTGATGTCGTTCGTGACGGTCGCCGGGCCGTCCCGCTGGTTGCGATGCCGGTGCTCGGAATAGGCGCGGGAGGCCGGTCGTCGCGGCGTGGCCGAGCAATCAACCACCTCGTCGGCGTACTCGAGACGTCGGTACGGGACATCGGAGTCGACGTGGCGCTCGTGACTCCCGACGGCGCTGTGTTCAGCGCTGTCCAGCAGTTGCGACGCAATGAAAACGCACCCTGGCCACTAACCGCTACCGAACTCGCGAGAGCGGACGAACTCGGTTCCCTCGCACGAAGTGGCCGGCTGGCGTTGTTCTTGGGCGCCGGCGTAAGCGTGGCAGCAGGGCTCCCGAGTTGGAAGGTTCTCCTCGAGCGGCTGGCGGCGGCGGCCGGCATCGATCCGACGATGTTTACGGCCCTCAACGACAGCGCGCTCGATCAGGCCGAACTGATTGCGCAGCGGTTGGGGGATCGGCTGGGCCGGATGGTCTCCGAGATCATCGGCGAGGCGCCACGTGTCTCCCTCGCACACGCCCTGCTCGCCGGACTCGGCTGCCGAGAGGTGGTCACTACCAACTACGACGCGATGTTCGAGTCGGCCGTGGAGGCCACCGGCCGCGTGCGTCCGGCCCAGATCCCGTGGGAAGCAGTCGAATCGGATCGAGGGTGGATCCTTAAGATGCACGGCGACGTCCGCCGACCCGACACCATCGTGTTGACTCGTCGCAGCTTCGTGCGGTACGACGCACGGTTCCGGCCGGCTGGTTCGATCCTGCAGGCACTGCTGGTCACACATCACCTACTGGTGGTCGGCACCTCGCTTACCGATGACAACGTGATCAGACTCGCCGTGGAGGTCGACGAATTCTTGGCAGAAACCCCCAAGATGTTCGGCACCTTCGTCGATGTGAACGGCGCAGCAGCTCGCGCCCAGCTCTGGGCCGACAGATTTAGCTGGCATATGTGCGAGGGCCGCGAGTTCGAAGATCGGGCGCGGCAGATGGAAATCTTTCTAGATGCCATCGCCATGTATGCGAGCTCCGACGCCCGTTGGCTGCTCGATCGACGTTTCGAAGACCTGCTCGGCCACGACGCGCAGCGGTGTGCGGACACGGCGCGCGATCTGCATCGCCACGCTACTGGGGCGGGGGACGGACTGTTGACTCCGTTGAAGACTGCGCTGACGAGGCTCGGGTCGCGAGGTTGAACGCATCGGTGAACCGCTATCCTCCCACGTGCCGACTCAACCACTGCACCATCTGCATCCCGAAAAGGTCACTGCCCCAACCGTATAAGTCGGTCAACATCCGCGCCATGCTGCAGTCGGTGGGCGCGTAGGTGACATCTGCTCCTTTATCTCGCCAGGTCTGTGCGAGACCCCGTGCGTCCTTCGCCGGGACCAAGGACATGAACGAGTCGTCCTTGGCGCACGAGCTGATAAGGACGGGGGCGCTGGGTGCCGAGCCGGGACCAAGGCGGTTGTCTGTGAACGCACGCTGGAACGTCGGCTGGTCCGCAGGCGAGATTCCATTGTTGAACAGCGCTTTCAGGGGGACGAGTGGCATCAGAAAGTAGGTGTCCTGGCATTGGGTCCGGAACAGGTTGGCCACCGCGAGTCCGGCAGGGTTGAGCAGGCTGTCGACCTTCATGTCCGGATACCACGGCTCGAGCCCCAGCAGCAGGGCGAAGCCGAAGCCGGATCCTATGGAGCCGTCGGCCACTCGCAGGAAGTTCCTGGGATCGACGACCATCCCTTCGAGCACCGTGGCCTTGATGTTCAGTTCCGGCGCGTAGGTTCGGGCAGCGGTGGCCGCCTCGGCGGCGCCGACGCCGCCACCGGCCACCCCGAACAGGCCGATTGGCGCGCGGGGGTTGAGACCGGCGGCGGTCACCTGCGTCGCCGCCCGGAGCGCGTCGAGGAGGGTATGGCCGGCGAACTTCCCCGCGAACACGCCGTGGGGCCGGCGATCCCCGTCGTTCCCGACATCGGGGATCACGACCGCCTCGCCCGTGCCCAGCATCAGTGCCAACGGGCCCAACGCCGACCAGGAGGCACCGTCGAGCGGATTCCTGCCTGTCCACTGCGAACTGGGATGGCACCCGCCTCCCACGCTGTCGTTGGCCTCCTGATAGCCGATGATCGACTTGCTCCGCGGCGGCGGACCCGAATCGGGAATCATCACGATGCCGGTGGCGACGACCGGAACTCGTCCGTCGACTCCGGTGCTGATGTACATGATCTTGTAGGCGCTGAGCCGTCCGGGCTTGACGCCTTGGAACATGACGTCGACCTTCTTGCTGCGGAGAAGTGTTCCTGGACTGGCCGATCGGGATGGATGGGGTGCGTTGTAAAACGGATCGTCTTTGGTCAGTTCGCGAAAGATCTCGTGGGGCGTCCCCAGCCGCGCGGTCTGGAATGCGCCCAGCACGTATCCGTTGAAAACGCTCTGCGGGCTGGGTGCCGGCAGCGGGGGTGCCGGGACCGGCCCCGAATGGGGCGAGGCGGCGCCCGCAGGTCCGCTGGCGATCACCGATGTGCACAGCACCACGGTGGCCGCGAGGACGGTCAAGTCCCGTAAGGCTCGCTTCACTTCGAACATCGTGAATCCTCTTGAATCGTAATTTATTACGACCTAACATACACTACGTGTTGTGCGAAGTGTTGTTCATCGAGGTCGGGCCATCTGGGGTGTGGCGTGCGCCGCGGCAGCGGTGCTGACGGTGTTGGTGACGCCCGACGTCGGTGCCTCATCGATCCGGCTGTCGGCGGGCGCCGCGACGCTCGCGCCTTACTTGGATCTCCCGATGCCGAACAGGGACGCGTCGGCGGCGCCGGGCGGAGTCAATGCAGTGTTGCCCACCGATAGTTCGAACCTGGCATCACTGCTGAATCGGGCGCGCGGACGACATACTCCGCCGCACCGGTATGTGGCTCTGCTGCAGCAGTACTGGCTCGCGGCGGCATGCGAGCGCGCAGGGATCGATCTGCGGTCGTGGAACCCGCGTGCGGGGATCAACGCGAACAGGCAGAACCTCGACAAGTCGTACACGCTGTACGGACAGTTGCAACTACACCACCGCGAGCTGCGCTGGGCCGGCCAGGCCGGTCAGGTCGGCGCCGACTTCGGGGGAGGCCTCCTCGATCTCATGCTCGCGAACGAGGTGCTGGATCTGCCCGGAATCGCCGCGGCCGTGCACGAACTGGATAAGGCCCTCGTGCAGCGCCTCGGTCCCGGCGCGATGGACTTGTTGCCGAGCGGTCTCGCTGCAACCCTTCGCGCCGCTACGCGGATCACACCCGCTGACGTGGATCGCGTGATCGGCATGATTCTGGTGATGCAGAAGAACATCTTCTCGGACCTGATGCCGATGCACGTGGCGTACGTGACGAAAGGTCTTCCGGCACTGCAGGAGATGCGTGACGCCGGGCTGTTCGGGGACGACGTCGTGTCGGTCTGGCGGGACGTCGCTTCCGCGGATCCGGCGCGGATCACGTCTGGCAACGAGGCGCTTCTGCGGCGCGAGCAGTCCACCGCGATCGGTGCGCAGTGGGCAGAGGTCCGTAGGTATAGGGGAGACGTCGGCGAGGCGCTGACGTACATGTCGACTGTTGTGGGCTCTCCGTCCGTGGCGGGAGTGGTCCCGCTCCGCCTGTACCACCAGGTGCGCTACACGATCACAGCGCCCAACGGTCGCCGCGCCGCGGTGACGCTACCTCTGCCCGACTGGAACTGGGCGGTCTTCGATTCCCGATGGAGCTACATCAGGTCTCAGTTGGTGCCCAAGTACTCGTACGAGGTCGCTCACAACTGGCCGGCGATGGCCGCGATCTTCAACACCCCGCATGAGATCCGTATGCAACAGCATCGGCCGACCGCCAATATTCCCGCGATACTGCAGTCGCTCGCCGCCGGGGTCCGCATCCAGTACATCTGATCCGTCCGGCCGCCACGCCGGTGGGCGAGCACACCAAAGCCTCACGTCCGCGTCGGACGGTGCAGTGGATCCACTCGCCTGGATGGCCGTCGTGGTGTGACATACGCCCCTCTCGCCGACGATAGCGGCGGTTTCGAGCGGAGTTCGACAGAATTAATCTGAATCCTGTTTGGCTGCTTTGTCGCCATTGAGAGAAATTGAGGGGACACACAGCTTCGGATGCGGGAATATCGCCCGAAAGCGACTCATTGCTCCGGCTGGCCTGGTGGTATCTCCGGATTCCGGCAACCGGTATTCCCGTTGGAGGACAACGGTTCAGGAAAACCGGTGGCTGCGGCGGCGTGAACAAGGGGCAACGGTTTGATTCAACGCGAATTCACAGGTGGATTTCAGGGTCGGGATGCCCTACCGTCGCTCTTCGTTGCCGCTTCGTTATAAACGGCGGATCGGACCCATCGATCCCCCGCGCGGCCACAGCCGACGTCCCCGACAGGAAGACGAGTAAACATGAACATCGCCACCCGCCGCGTCCTGGCCACCGCCGGCATCGCCGCTGCTCTCGCAGTGCCCGCCATCGCCGCCGCGAACGCCGCTACCCCGAGCCCCAAGCCGGCGCCGGTCTCCGCTTCGGCGACCGCGACCGCTTCGGTCAAGACCACCGCGTCGCTGACCCCGGTCAAGACGGTCCTCACCACCATCGAGGCCGCCAAGAAGCCGGCCGACGTGCAGCTGGCCACCGCCATCTCGACCCTGACCAAGAACGAGTCGGCGGTCAAGGCCGTGAACAAGGCGGAGTACACCGCCTTCCTCGCCGAGCTGTCGGCTGCGAAGACCGGTGCGAAGCTGACCGGCGCGAGCGCCGCAGCGACCCTCAAGTCGATCCAGGTCGACGCCAAGAAGCTGGCC
>CAJCHX010000297.1 GCA_903970215.1 Acidobacteriaceae bacterium | reverse complement strand
GTCCGAGCGTGACGCAGCCCCGGCGCCCGCCGGTCTGGTGATGATGCTGTTCGAGAATCCCGGCCTGCAGGGCTGATCGGCGCGTACCGCATCCGGTCGACCTAGTCTGGAGGCGTGCTCCCTCGCCGCCTGCGCATCGGTCTGACCGTCGGAGTGGCGGTCGCCGCGATCCTGCTGATCGCCGGCTCGGTGCTGGCCACCCTGCAGCACACGGATCAGACCACGGGCACGACGGCCGCCGACACGCCCTCGACCGCTCCGCTGGCGACGGGCACCGAGATCGTCACCGCGCCCCGGACGCCCGACATCTCGCTCGTCAACGCTGAAGGGCAACGGGTCTCGATGGCCAGCTACCGGGGCAAATGGGTGGTGCTGGCCTCGGCGATGACGCTCTGCCAGGAGGTCTGCCCGATGACCACGGGCGCGCTGACCCAGTTGCAGGCGCAGCTGCGCAAGGCGGGTCTGGCCAAGAAGGTGGTCGTCGCCGAGCTGACCGTCGACCCGTGGCGCGACGACCCGCAACGGCTGCGCGCCTACCAGCGGATGACCGGGACCGACTTCACGATGCTGACCGGGAGCCCGGCCCACGTGCACTCGCTGTGGAAGTTCTTCGGGGTCTCCTACTACAAGGTCCCGGAGGACACGCCCGCGCAGATCGACTGGCTGACCCACAAGCCACTCACCTTCGACGTCGATCACACCGACGGGCTGTTCATCGTCAACCCGTCCGGCCGCGAGGTCCTCGCCGAGGAGGGGATGGCCAATGTGCACGGCAAGCTCAACCGCGCGCTGCGCAGCCTGCTCGACGCGCAGGGCCGTCACGACCTCGCCCATCCGCAGTTGGCGTGGACCTCGACCGACGTGCTCGACGACCTCGACCACTTCATGGGCCGGCCCGCCACCACCGCCGCCGGGGCAACGAACACCACGACGTCGTCGGCGCCGACCGAGCAGGTGGCGCTGAAGGCCCTGGACGGCTCCCCGAAGCCGCTGCAGACCTTGCACGGACAGTCAGACCGTCTACTCGGCTCGCTGTCCTCCCTGCAGGCGCGGATCAAGAGCCTGCGCGGCTATCCGATCGTGCTCAACGCCTGGGCGTCGTGGTGCGTCGACTGCCGGGCCGAGTACCCGCTGCTGGCCAACGCCTCGGTCCGCTACGGCAAGAAGGTCGCCTTCCTCGGGGTGGATGTCAACGACTCCGCCTCCTCGGCGGTCGACTTCATCGACACCCACCGGTTGAGCTATCCGAGCTACACCGCCAGCTCCAAGAACCTCTCGGGGCTGGCCGACCTGATCGGGATGCCGACGACGATCTTCATCAACCGGGCCGGCAAGGTCACCGAGGTCCACACCGGTGAGTACGACGCCCAGAGCACGCTGGACGATGACATCCAGCACTTCGCGCTCGGGGTCTCGACAGTCTCATCCTCCTCCTAGCCCGGAGCCTGCGGTAACGATCGCGCCCCCGCCGTGCGGGGGCCTGGTGTCCTACAGAGACGAGATTGACGCGACCGCTCAAAAAGATCGCCTCCGTGTCGATAGGAGTGTCGAGTTGTGGGTGTCACATGGCCTTCGGTGCCACCCGAGCGTCTTGCGGGGTCGGGTGTTGAGCGCGTCGGCGAGCACGGCCTCTGGCGGCTCCGGGAGGTGCTGCCCACGCTGGACTGGCCGACAGCGGGTGAACCCGTGGTCAGCGGTCGGCCGCGGTGCACGAGGGCTGCGGCTGACTGCCGTGAGCCGCCCTACGGTGTGGCGATTCGCCGTTCGGCGTCTTCGAGCAGGTCCAGGATCTCCTGTGATTCCCAGACACGGCCCCATTTGCGTTCGTTGATCTGCGTCAGCACTCCGGCGCCGGCGAGCTGGTCGATGGCCGCGCCGACAGACACATGCGATTTGCCGGTGAGCTGCTGCGCGGCGGCGACATCCAGGATCGGTTGGGCGGGCAGCACATCGATCAGCTGCCGGGCTGCTGAATCGCGGCGGGTGCGTCCCAGCCTCTGCACCCAGTCGTCCTGCTGGGCGGCGATGGACCGTGCGAGCTGTTGTGCTTCCTGCGCGGCGCGGGCGGTCGCATCCGCGAACCGTTCACACCAGACGCTGACCTTCCCGACGCTGTACGCGCCCAGGCCGTTGACATAGGCCTTGGGTTGCGCGGCCAGCGCAAGACTGATCGGCGGCACGAAATGAGGGATCGTGCCGCGTTTGCGCAGCACCGCGTAGATGAGCGCGCGGCCGGTGCGGCCGTTGCCGTCCATGAACGGGTGGATGTTCTCGAACTGCACATGCGCGATCGCGGCCTGGGCGATCGCCGGCAGGTCACCGCGGGCCATGAAAGCGCACAGGTCGTCCAGCAGCTCCTCGACGAGCTCGAACGGAGGCGGGATGTACGCGGCGCCGAGCGGGTGATAGTCGCTGCCGCCGATCCAGTTCTGGCGTTCGCGCAAGAC
>CAJCHX010000296.1 GCA_903970215.1 Acidobacteriaceae bacterium | reverse complement strand
ACGCCATCAGGCCGCAGCGTGGCACTGACCGTCCGGCCGCTCCCGTCAGTGGTGGTGGTGGTCGTGGTGGTCGCGCAGTTGCTCTCCTTGCCAGCGCCGCTCTTCCCTGCTCCGTCCTTGCCTGCTCCGTCCTTGCCTGCTCCGTCCTTGCCTGCTCCGTCCTTGCCTGCTCCGTCCTTGCCTGCTCCGTCCTTGCCGATCGTCTCGGCTCCGCCCGCATGCTTCCCGGCACCCTTCGTACGCTGGTGGTCCGCAGGGTCGTCGTGACCGTCGGAGCCGCCGGGGCCGTGCCGGCCTTCGGCGCCGAGCCCGGCCTTGTAAGCACCCGATTCCTTTGCGGCAGAATCCGGGCCGCCGAGTCCGAGCTGCTCCGCGAGCTTCGGTATCAGGGTCGCGAGCCAGGACGGCATCCCGCCCGTCCCTGAGGGCCCAGCGCCCGACATCATCCCGGCGGGCGATGCCCCTCCTCCGACACCGAAACCTGGCTGCCCGAACCCTGGCTGCAGCCCAGCTGCCCCCGAACCCATCGTCTGCGCGGGCTGGATCCACCCTCCTGGCTGCACCTGCGGCGTCATCGGGTTCACGCCGGGCGAGACCGACTGCACTGCCGTCGGCTCGGTGACCGCCGATGGAGCGACCGGCGTCGGAGACGGCGCAGCCGCGGAGTGCGAGCCGACCGACGTCCCTGCCGTCGCTCCCACCGCCCCGCCACCCGTGGGCGCCGACCCCGCACCTATGGCCGGCGCGGTGCGTGTCCGTCGCGGATTGGGTGCAGCACCCGCCGCCGGTGTGCAGGATGACATCCGTCCCGCCCCCTCGCCGGTGGCGCAGCCCGAGGCCGGTTGCGGTACGGAGAACGAAGGTGCAGGAAACGGGCTCGTGTCCAAGGACTCCGCTGCCACACACACGGCGTCGTAGGCCGAACGAATCGTGTCCGAGGTGTCCGCCACGATCCGGTCGAAAAGCGCGATATCAGCACGAAGCCGGGCCACGAACGCATCGATCACCGCTTGCCGGATAGGCGTAGCCGGAACAAACATCTGATGCATCGGAATCAGTTCGATCGACACCGACCACGCCGACCTCAGCATCGACGTGATCGTGGACTGCTTGAAGTCGTTCAGCCGCCTGACCTTCTCGGACACCGCACGGAGCACGACCTCGGGTAGCCGGTCCAGCGCGTCGGCCACTGAACGCAATACCCGCGCAATGGGCTCAGCACGCCGATGATGCTCACCGAGCTGCCGCACCGCCGCGGCGCCAGCGACGTCGGGCCAAACTCGCTGTATCGCGGTCCGTGCCTCGTCCTGGATCGCCCTCTCCCTAACGGCGGCCTCCGACTGTGCGCGAACCATGTCTGCGTCGGAACGAAGAGCATCGATATCGATCCCCCGCTCGAAGTCGTACGACCGCGCGAAGTGGTCACGCCAGTCCGGCCATCCCCCGGGTGCGATTCGCTCGGCGATCTCGAGCATCTCCTTGAAGTGCTGCAGCGAGGCGGACCCTGCATCGAGCATCGCATCGACCTCACCGGCCACCGGAAACTCCTCCGTCGGCCCCGGCGGTGGCCCCCGCGACAGCGCGGGCACCTTCGGCGTCGGCGACGTGCAGGGCGCGCGCGGATCCGCGCAGGCCGTCGGCGATCGCTCGTGCACCGTCCCGCCACCGGTCGACCGCAATCGATATCTCTGCGAGCGCCTTCACATAGCGGGTGCCGTCGTCCGTGTATCGACGGCCGAAGGCGGCCGCTGATGCCCGGTGTCGGCGAATCCGCTCGGCGGCCCGCCCGAGTTCCTCGGCCGAACCCGCGTACGCCTGTCCCTCTCGAATAACCGCAGTCACATCGATCTCCGTGCTGGTCCCCACGCGACCCCCCGATCCTCCCGTATGCACCCCTTACCAATTGGACGCACGGAGGCCCGGATCGGTTCCACGCCCGCAGGTGGCCAGGATCAGATGTGAACGCCCGCGCCCCGCAGTGCTGTGAGGAGACCGTCCGCCCGCTCTGTCACCGGGAGTGGTTCGACCTGCGCGAACTGAATGCCGAGTGCGCGGCAGGCACCGTCGGCCTCCGCGCTGTCGCCCACCATCAATGTCTGCTCTGCCGAAGTACCGAGCGCATCCAGGCCGGCCCGAAAGATGCCCGGCGCAGGCTTCATGACCCCGACCTCGAAGGACAGCAGGAACGCGTCGACCAGCCCGTCGATGCCTTCACGGACGAAAGCTGGGCGGATGTCGTAGGCGATGTTGGACAGGACGCCCACTCGCAGACCGTCGCCCTGCAACCCCGCCAGTGCCTTTGCCGTGTCCGGGTACGGCGTCCAGCAATCCGGGTCGGCCACCCGGCGGTACAGGCGCTCTCGTTGCTCCGCGTCGACCACACCAGACGACGCGAGTACGTGGTGATAGACCCTCCTGTGCTTGGCGGGATCCAGGTCGCGGCGGTGCCAGTCGCGCTCGACGTCCGGGGCCATCGGCACCGGGAGCCCCATCGGCGCGGTCATCCGACGCATCAACTCCGCCTGCTTCTCGCCGGAGA
>CAJCHX010000295.1 GCA_903970215.1 Acidobacteriaceae bacterium | reverse complement strand
TACTCGTTGTTCTTGATTTCGGCCGGGATTCCGACGCGCATATCTCTCAGCTCCTGTGGCGCGATGTGGTGTGTGCCATAAGGATGAATAATCCTCGTTTAGCCCACAAGCGCAGTGACGAAAATTCTATAGAATCATCGGATGTCCGATCAATCATCGCGAGACGAGGCGTTCCCAGCCACGCGCCCGAAGATTCCGCGGCCGGTCATGGACGACGTGGACCGGCGCCTGCTGGTGTTGCTTCAGGCCGACGGCCGGATGTCGAACGTCGCGCTCGCGGAGGCGGTGGGGTTGGCGCCGTCTACCGTGCACGCTCGGGTGCGGCGCCTGGTCGACACCGGGGTGATCCGTGGATTCTTCGCCGACGTCGACCCGGCGGCGGTGGGACGGACGCTGCGGGCGATGATCGCGGTGTCGCTGCGATCGGAGTTCCGGGGACGGATCCGCGACTTCGTCCGGTCCGTGGGCGGACTCGACGCGGTGATCGACACGTACTTCCTGGCCGGCAACGACGATTTCCTGCTGCATGTCGCGGCCTGGGACACCGACGACCTGCGGCGCATCGTGGAGTACCTCAATGCGCGCGAAGAGGTGGCCGGCACGCACACCTCGTTGGTGTTCGATCACGTGCGCGGCTGACTGTCCGCGGTGATCAGCCCGCCTGGTCCCAGTGGGCGAGTGGTCCGAGTTCGCGAACGAGCATCGCTCGCGTGACCGCGTCGAAACCTGTTGTCAGCACAGCGATCTCGTCTCGGACGCGGGCGTGCACCTGCTCGGCCAGTGCGCAGCCCGCAGACGTCATGCCGACCTCCGTCGCACGGCCGTCGGTCGTGCTGCGGGTGCGTTCGACCAGTCCCCGTTGCTCGGCCCGCTCGATCAGCCCCGACAGGGTCGACTTGTCCAACCCGAGGAACTCGGCGAGCTGGGACATCCGCGGACGGTGGTCGCGCAGGATCCCCAGGACTCGCAGCTGCGTCAGCGACACGTCGTGATCGGACGCCACCCGGGTCAGGATTCCCATGATGACGAACGCCGTCTGGACGAGAGTGTCGGTGACGTCGCTGTCCCCGGGTTCGCTGTCCCCGGGTTCGATATCTCCGGGTTCGATATCTCCGGGTTCGGTATCTCCGGGTTCGATATCTCCGGTTTCAATGTCTCCGCGTTCGCTGTAGGCGGGTTCGCCCGGCTGGGGGGAGCTGGTCACGCGACGAGAATACCCCTTGATTCGGTTGGTAATACCCACTATAGTTTGGTTGGTACTACGAATTAAAAGGGGTTGCCATGCACGCCGCAGTCGTCACCACCTTCGATGCGCCGCCCCGATACCTCGAGCACCCGGACCCGGCCGCGGGCGAGCCGGACGAGCTGGTCGTGGACGTCGTCGCGGCCGCCCTGCACCCTCGGGTGCGGTCGCAGGCCAACGGGTCGCACTACACGAGTACGGGCGACCTACCGCTCGTGCCGGGCATCGACGCCGTGGTCCGCGACGCGGACGGGCGACTGAGGTACGCGCTCCTCGACGACACGGCGCTGGGCACCATGGCGGAGCGGACGGTCATCGAGCGGCGCCGGAGCGTCGAGTTGCCGGACGGTGTCGACCCGATCGCGGTGGCCGCGGCGATGAATCCTGCGATGTCGTCGTGGGTCGCGCTACGGCGCCGAATCGACTTCACAGCCGGCCAGAGCGTCCTCGTGATCGGGGCGACCGGGAACGCGGGGCGCATGGCCATCCAGGTCGCCAAACGGTTCGGGGCGTCGACGGTGATCGCGGCCGGGCGGAACCCCGAGCGGCTGGCCGATCTCGGAGGATTGGGCGCCGACGAGGTCTGCACCCTCGGTGAACTCGCCGTGGCCGCCGATGTGGACGTGGTGATCGACTACCTCTGGGGCGCCACGGCCGAGCGCGGAATCGTGGACATCCTGACGAGGCGAGCCGATCGCAGCCACCCCCTGACCTGGATCCAGATCGGTTCGATCACCGGTCCCACCGCAGCGATCCCCTCCGCCGCCCTCCGATCGTGCCGCCTGAGCATCGTCGGCAGCGGCGTCGGATCGGTGCCAGGTCGTGACTACATCGCTGAGCTCCCGGCCATCGCGGAGGCGGCGAGTTCGGGCGCCTTCGATGTGCGCGCTCGGTCCGTCCCCCTCAGCTCCGTCGAGTCCGCCTGGACCGAGCCGCTCGCCTCAGACGAGCGCATCGTCTTCGTCCCCTGACGCCGGCAGGGTGCCCCCGGCAGCCGCTCACGCGGCGATCGCGCCAGCCGTGCAGGCGCCGCAGTCCGGATCCGCGCCGTGATCGCTCCGCGCGGAGCGTCAGAACATGATCACGGATCGAAGGACGGTGCCGGCCTTCATCTCAGTGAACGCCGCCTCGAGGTCGTCGATGCCTATGCGTTCGGTGACGAACCTGTCGAGTGGCAG
This sequence comes from Acidobacteriaceae bacterium, assembly GCA_903970215.1. GTDB lineage: Bacteria > Actinomycetota > Actinomycetes > Mycobacteriales > Mycobacteriaceae > Tsukamurella. Next base: position 207 of record CAJCHX010000295.1, on the reverse strand, counting down.
GCGGCCCTGCCGGTTGAGGTCGATGAGCACTGGGAAGTCGCGCTCGGGCAGGCAATCTCCGTACCAGGAGCTCTTCAGTGCGCCGCCACGGCTGAACACGTCGACGAGCGGAATCTCGAGCCGCATCTCCGGGGTGGGTACGCCCACCAGGACCACGGTGCCGGCCAGGTCGCGCGCGTAGAACGCCTGCTTCCACGTCTCCGGCCG
>CAJCHX010000294.1 GCA_903970215.1 Acidobacteriaceae bacterium | reverse complement strand
CCGAGGCGGCGTCGCGGTTCGCGTATACCAACGTGATGGCACCGGCGCCGTCGGCGAGCACGGCCTCGATGATCGCCATCACCGGAGTCACCCCGCTGCCACCCGCGAAGAGCAGCAGATCGTCGTCCAGGGAGCGTGGCGTGAACACGCCCGCGGGCGCGAGCACGTCCAATTCGAGACCCGGAGTCGCGTTGTCGCACAGCCAGTTCGACGCATATCCGGTCACCGTCCGCTTGACCGCGACCCGGACCACGCCCTCGCCCGGTCCGGTGCACAGCGAGTAGCACCGCGCCACCGAACCGGTGCGGGTGCTGGGCACCCGCACCGTGAGGAACTGGCCGGGCCGGTACGTGAACGCCGCGCGGTGCTCGTCGGGGACCACGAACTCGATGGAGTGCGCATCCTCGGTCTCGGCCACCACCTTGCCGACCTGCACGCGGTACACCGTCATGAGCGCTCCACGCCGATCGGTACCGTGCCGAGTTTTGCTGCGGCGGTGATGGATTCGGCGAGGCGGGGGCATCCGGAACATGCCGGGCGGCCCGACGCGGAGCGCCCGGCGAACACCGGGCAGGTCGTGGCCGGGTCCGAGACCCACTGGATCGACGTCTGCTCCGGGCTGGTCTTGCGGACCAGTACCTGCGCGTCGCACGCCATGCACCGGACCGGCACGAAGCCGTCGGTGAGGAAGCTGCGGCGGTCGGCGAGAGTCTCCACCCGCGTGGTCACGACCCCGAAGGTGGTCACGTCAGACACCCGATCCGCGGGCCTGCCGCGTGATGTTGTCGGCGACCTCGGCCTCCCAAGCGGCCACCGCGTGCGAGGTGTCCACCTCGAACTCGAACCGGGCGGTCATGTCGTCGCTCACGTCGTCGACGTCCACGTAGAACTGCTCGTACCAACGGCGCAGCTGGTACACCGGACCGTCCTCCTCGCAGAGCAACGGATTGTCGATGCGTGTCTTGTTCTTCCAGATCTCCACGTCCTGCAGGAAGCCCAGTCCCACGTTCTTCGCGAACCGCGCCGCCACGTGATCGGCCTTCGCGTTGTCGAGCCCGGGCAGCTTCCGCACCTTCACACCCCACATCAGCCGGAACGAGTCCTGCGTGATGGGGTAGTGGCAGTTGATCAGTACGTTCTCGATCTTCAGGCCCTTGTAGTCGTTGTGCAGGTAGTTGATCATGTAGGACGGTCCGAAGTAGTGTGCCTCGGACTCGAGCAGCACATCGTCGCCGCCCGACAGCCCGATATCCGCAACATCGTTGCGGCCCTTGGTGTTCAGGTACTGCGATGCGATGTGGCCCTCGAAGACGTTCTTGAAGTACGTGGGCAGCCCGAAGTGGATGTAGAAGAAGTGCGGCATGTCGACGACGTTGTCGATGATCTCCCGGCAGTTCGAGCCCTCGATCACCACGGAGTCCCACGTCCAGTTGCTCCATTGCGGCCCGGCCACGTCGCCGTCGATGGCGGGGATGTCGAGTTCGGGTCCCGGAACCGTGCCCTGCGGGTCGTTCCACACGAACAGCTGGTCGTTGCGGATCGCGGTGCGCCACGACCGGGTCCGCGCGCGCAGCGGAACCCGTTTCGCGTACGGGATCGCCTTGCACTTCCCGTCACCGCCCCACCGCCAGTCGTGGAACGGGCACGCGACCTCGTCTCCCTTCACGGTGCCCTGGGTGAGGTCGCCGCCCATGTGTCGGCAGTAACCGTCGAGGACGTTCACCTTCCCGTCTGCGCCGCTGAACACCACCAGTTTGGTGCCGAATGCCGAGATGGCGTGCGGCGCACCGTCGGTGAAATCGCGCAGCAGTCCCAGGCAGTGCCAGCCACGCGCGTACCGCGTGGGTACCGACCCGGAGTCGATGGTGCGGAATGCGTGTTCGGTGTTCACACGTTCGGGGCTCATACGATGCCCTCCCTCTCGGCGGTGGACGGGTGCGTCGGGGTGGAGTGGGCCATGTCCTCCACTGCGAGATAGGCGAACACCATGGCGGGCCCGATCGTGGCGCCGGGCCCGGCGTACGTGTGGCCCATCACGGGGGCGCTCGAGTTGCCTGCGGCGTACAGGCCTGCGACGACGGTGCCGTCGGCGCGCTGCACTCGGCCGGCGACGTCGGTCACCAGCCCACCTTTGGTTCCCAGATCGCCGGGCACCATGCGGGCGGCGTAGAACGGCCCTGTCTCGAGGGCGCCCAGGCTCGGATTGGGATGGTTGTGCGGATCGCCGTAGTAGTGGTCGTATGCACTCTCGCCGCGTCCGAAATCGGTGTCGCGGCCGGTTCGCGCGAAACCGTTGAACCGCTCGACGGTGCGGTTCAACACGTCGGCGGGCACGTCCATCTTCTCCGCGAGCTCGGCGAGGGTGCGGCCGCGCACCAGACACCCGTGGTCGAACCAACGCCGGGGGAGCGCCTGACGCGGGCCCAGGCCGGCGAACATGTAGCGGTTGCGGTATCGCTGGTCGAAGACGAGCCAGGCGGGCACGTTCTCGGCGGGTCCGGTGCCTTGTCCGAACTCGCCGCCGTACATCGCGTGTGTCGCCTCCACGTACGGCGCCGACTCGTTGACGAAGCGGCGGCCGCGCATGTTGACCATGATGCTGCCCGGCAGCGAACGCTCCGCGAGGCAGAACCACGGGCCGCCGGGCAGCGGGATCGAAGGACCCCACCACGCGTCGTCCATGAACGCCACCGCGCCCCCCGCTGCCATTCCGGCGCGGATCGCGTCGCCGGTGTTCGCCGGGACACCGTTGGTCCACTCGGTCCCGATCGGCTCGCGCTGGTAGTGCTTGCGCATCTGGTCGTTGTGTTCGAACCCCCCGGCAGCGAGCAGGACGCCCCGCCGCGCGGTGAGCGTCCGCTCGGTACCGGTCGCCCGGATCGTGATGCCGCGGACGACCCCGGCAGCGTCGGTGACCAGGCCTACGAGCGGCGTGTTCAGCAGGATCGGAACGCCGGCGTCCAGCAACCCGGCGCGCAATCCGGCCGCCAGCGCCTGGCCCCTGCCGAGCAGGTGCTGCCGCCGCGCCTTCGCGCGTAGCCAGCGAGCGCCGACGCGGGCCACCCGCAGCGGCCCGCGCACGTCGCGTGCCACGAGGTTGAGCCACTTGTAGTCGGCCTGCGTGACAACCAGGTTCATCGGGGCCTTGGTGTAGTCGGGTTCGAGGTTCGCCAGCTCGGCACCCAGCCGGTGTCCGTCGAACGGGCGCGGTTCGACGGAGCGACCCTGCGCGCGGCCCCCCGGTGCCTCGGGGTAGTAATCGGAGTAGCCGGGCACCCAGCGCAGCCGCAGGGGCGTGGTGCGGTGCACGAAAGACACGACCTCCGGCCCGCGCTCGATGTAGGTGTCGATCCGTTCGGCGGGCACCCGGTCCCGATCGGACGCGGCGCCCGCACCGACGATGGCGTTCAGGTAACGGCGCGCCTCTTCTCGGGTGTCCCGGATGCCGGCGGCTGTGAGCGCCTCGTTGCCGGGGATCCAGACGCCGCCGCCGGAACGCGCGGTGGAGCCGCCGAAGTGCGCGGCCTTCTCGACGACGACCACCGACAGGCCCCGGTGCACGGCCGCGAGGGCGGCGGTCATGCCGGCCGCGCCGCTGCCGACCACGACCACGTCGTAGCTGTCGGTCACCGACCCGTCGACCGTCACCGCACTCCTCGCATTCCAGCACTCCTCAGATCCCTATAACAGGTTCTCGAATAGTCGGACACTGTGGCATCTGCCGCTGATCGCTGTAGCCAAGCATAGACTAGAACGCGTTTCACTTTACTGCGCTTTCCCGGACCTCGGCGGCATGCTCGCACGCGGCGGCCGCACCCGCCCGACGCCCGTAGAAACTACCGTCGCCCAGCGACGTCCCGCTGGCGTATCCGCCTGCGCACAGTCCCCAGGTACAGCGGCCCGCGGCATACAACCCGGGGATCGCGCCGCCCGCCACGTGCTGCACCCGGCCGTCCAGGTCGCAGCGGAGGCCGCCGAGCGTGAACCCGGCGGTGAACCCGCGCATATCGAACGCGGCGACGGGCGTGCCGATCGGCCGGACCCACTCCGGTTTCTTGCCGAGTACGGGGTCGACCCCTCGGGCCGCGTGCCGGTTGTACAGCTCGACGGTCGCCTGGAGTACCCCGTCGGGCAGCCCCATCTCAGCCTCCAACTCGGCGACCGATTCGGCGACCCATGTGGGCGGCTGCCGGAAGTAGGGAGTCGACGTGGCGGTGGCGCAGCCTGCTTCGTGCGCGGCCTCGTCGAGCACCAGATAGGCCTGGTTGTCCTGGGTCACCAGGGTGGCCTGGCCGATCCGGCCTCCGTATGTGTCCTCGGGTACGAAACGCTGCCCCCTGCCGTTCACCAGGATCCCGCGCGCCAACAGTTGCGGGTCGCCGAAGAAGGCGACCTCCGTCGCGTCCATATGGGCCACCGCCGCGCCGACCGCCTGCGCCATGAGGATGGACACCCCGTCGTGCTCCTCGATCGCAGCCGCCGGCCGCCCGATCAGCCGCGGCGCGTGGGCGGCCACCATGTCGGCGTTGTATGCGAAGCTGCCGGTCGCGAGCACGACAGCCCGTCGGGCCCGGATCGCGACGTCGTGTCCGTACCGACGCGCCTTCAGACCCACCACCGCATCCACACCGTCCTGCTCGGCGACGATCAGCGACGCGACCCGCAGGTCGTACTCGGCACGCACGCCGAGCCGCTCGGCGGTCTCCACGAGTGGCCGCATCAGCATGTACCCGGCGCCCCGAACGCCGGTTCGCTTGTCCGCCATGCGTGGCACGTGCCCTCGGGGAGCGGGCGAGAACCGATCGGACGCGGGGGCGGTATTGAACGGTGCAGCGTTCTCGCCGCCGGAGAAGCCGAGCCCCTCGTCGTGCGGCACCTCCCAGCCCGGCTCGCCCCAGAACTCGGGCTTGAACTCGACGCCGCAGTCGACCAGCCAGTCGTAATGAGCCGCGCTGCCTCGGCTGTAGTCGGCGATCCGCGCCTCGTCGGCCCCAGGCCCGAGCGCCGCACACAGGAACCGCTCCATGTTCTCCGGTGTGTCGTCGAATCCGAGTGAGCGCTGCAGCGCGGTCCCGCCGCCCAGGTAGATCCAGCCGCCGGACAACGCCGCCGCGCCGCCCCACCCGCCGGTGCGCTCGACTACGAGCACGTCGGCACCCGCGCGCGCGGCCTCGATCGCGGCGCATACCCCCGCGATCCCGTATCCCGCGATCACGACGTCCGCCTCGAGCTCCCACTGCTCGATCCGATCCGCCCGCACGGGCCGCACGTCCTGCATATCTCCGCCTCCATCGAGAACCTGTTTCGATAACGAGTGTGCCCGATCCGTGCCAGTCTCGCCCCACAAAACAAGAACGTGTTCTACCATTGACACGATGGGGCCGGATCATCCCGACGGCCCGGCAACCCGGGAAGGCACTTCGATGACGAGCGAACAGGCGGTCCACGCGGTTCTCACGGAGGTGGAGGAGTTGCTCCCGACCCTTCGCGATCGGGCCCAGGAGACCGAGGACGCCCGGCGGATACCGGAGGCGTCGATCAAGGCGCTGCAGGAGACCGGGTTCTTCCGACTGCTGCAGCCGCGCCGGTACGGCGGCTACGAGGCCGATCCCGTCGACTTCTACACCGCGGTCAAGCACATCGCCGGC
>CAJCHX010000293.1 GCA_903970215.1 Acidobacteriaceae bacterium | reverse complement strand
GCCGAGAAGCTGGGCGAAATGCGAGAACCCGGCCTGCGTCGGCTCACGGCGCCGACTGCGGCGGGGCTTCAGGTGTGTACCCCTCGTGCAGCGGGATGACGAACAGGAACGTGCTCCCACCGAATCGATTGCCGTGCAGTTCGATCCGACCGCCGTGCGCCGCCGCGATCGAACCGGCGATCGCGAGTCCCAATCCGGCGCCTCGTCCGGTCCGCGATTCACGCGCCTGGTAGAAGCGGTCGAAGATCCGCTGAGCGTGGAATTCGGGAACACCTGGACCTTGGTCGAAAACGCCCACCACCGCGACATCTTCCGTCACCGCCGGGTCACCCGACTCCGAGGTCGCGACCGGATCGGTGGTCGGGCGCCCCACGCATGTGGTGACGACGATCGGCGATGTGTCGCTCGCATGGACCATCGCATTGTTGGCGAGGTTGGTGACCACCTGTCGAATTCGATCCTCGTCTCCCGTGACGACCACCGGGTGATCGGGGACCTGTGCGCTGATGTCTCGTTCAGGATTCCGGGCGGTGCTGTCGTGCACCACGTCGCGCACCACTGAGCAGAGGTCGACGACATTCATGCCATGGATCGGCGCGCGGTCGAGTTTGGCGAGATCAAGCATGTCGTCCACGAGGCGACTCATCCGGATCGCTTCGGATTCGATGCGGGCCATCATCGCCCCCAACTCCTCTGGTGACGGAGCGTCGACCCGGCGAGACAATTCAGCGAATCCGCGAATAGACGTGAGCGGGGTGCGCAGCTCGTGCGAGGCATCGTCGACGAACCGACGCAACTTCTGTTCCGAACTCTCGCGTTGGCGAAGAGCGTCGATCAGCCGAGCAACCATTGCGTTCAAGGCCAGGCCAAGACGTCCGGGTTCCGACCGGGGGTCGGCTTGCGGGATTCGGCGCGCCAGGTCGCCGCCGGCGATGGCTTCGGCGGCCACCTCGATCCGCGCCAGGGGGCGCAGACTTCGCCTGGTCAACACAACTCCGAACACGGCCAACAACCCCATGACCGTCCCACCTACTGCGGCCTCGATGGTGGCGAGTTGAGCTACCGCCGTTCGCACGCTCGCAAGCGACAGTGCGAGTACAACGGACGTACCGTCCTTGAGCCTGACACCTCGGACTCGCCATGGAGAGCCGTTTCGGGTGTCGGGAGCGCTGCGGATCGCGTCGTCCGCGGGCGGTCCGGAGATCCTCGGGATCCCCGGATTGCTCGCGGATTGACCGACAACGGCGACGCGGTGTCCTGCACGGTCGAAGATGAGTATTCGGAAATCGGAGGGAATCCCATCCGGCGGCGGCGGTTGATTACGCAGATCCGGGGGTCGGAGATCGCCGGATTCCCACGGCATCGACATCTCGCCCAGCTTCTCGTCGACGCGCGAGGTGAGCCCACGATTCAGCAACAGGGCACACGTGACGGCCATGACCAGCAGCCCGAGGAACGTCGCGGACACTGCGACCAGCGTCAATCTCGCTTTGAGCGTGCGCGGTATCATCCTGGTCCGGATTGCTCGGCCCCGGACCGCTCGCGGAGCATGTAGCCGACGGTCCTGAGGGTATGGATCAGGGGCGGCCCGGTGGGAGCCAGCTTGCGTCGCAAGTACCCGATGTATGTTTCCACGATGCGCTGGTCACCGGTGAATTCGTACGTCCAGACGTGGTCGAGGATCTGCGCTTTGGTCAGTGCCCGCTCGGCGTTGTTCATCAGATAACGTAGGAGGCGGAATTCGGTGCCGGACAACGCTATCGGGAAATCGGCTCGCCACACCTCGTGCGTATCGTCGCTGAGCGTCAAGTCGCCGTACCGAAGAGTGGCCCGCCGCGGGTGGTCGGGCCGAATCCGGCGGAGGATCACCTGCACGCGGGTCACGACCTCATCGAGGCTGAATGGCTTGGTCACATAGTCGTCGCCACCGACTTCAAGCCCCGCCACCCGATCCGCAGTCGAGCCTCGTGCGGTCAGGAAGAGCACGGGTATCGGATCTCCCGCGCTGCGCATTCGCGAGGCCACCGCGAAGCCGTCGACATCGGGCAACATCACATCGAGGATCATGAGGTGCGGCCGGAACATCGACGCCGCGCTGAGCGCTTCGGAGCCGGTGGCCACGCCTCTCGTATCGAAACCGCTCGCCCGCAGGGTAGTGGTGAGCAGGTCGAGGATATTGGGCTCGTCGTCGACCACGAGTACCCGCGTCGGCTCGCAGTCTGTCGTTGCCGCCCTGATCACGCACACCTCCCAGTCCTCGGCTCGTCCTATTCCCAAGGGTCGTTCTATTCCCTCGAGTCGTTGCCGATGGGTCCATGAAACACGAGGCGGACACCGAGTCGGTGTGAACAACCTGCGAGCTATGCGAGAACGCGGCGGGCGGAACGTCCGTGCACCGGGGCCGACCGCCCGGAAACGCCTCGGCGATCGAGACGTTCCGGACGGTCGGGCGAATCGGTTGGTGGGCCTGTGGTCCTCTGGTCAGAAGCCGAACCACGGTGCCGGTGCCGCCGGAAGCGGGATCGGGCCGGGGAATGGGAGCGGGAACGGTGGCATGATCGCCATCCTTTCGTTGCTGGGATCGGACTCCGGGATGAACTCCCGGCAACATCAACTATCGGCGGGACTTCTGACATAGACCTCCGCACGGCCTGACGATTGTGCAAGACC
>CAJCHX010000292.1 GCA_903970215.1 Acidobacteriaceae bacterium | reverse complement strand
GCGGGAAACGCGGTGGTGCTCAAGCCGTCCGAGAAGGACCCGTCGGCCGCGATCTGGCTCGCGGAGCTCTGGCGTGAAGCCGGCCTGCCCGATGGGGTGTTCACCGTCCTCAACGGCGACAAGGAGGCTGTCGACGGCCTGCTGACGCACCCGGACGTCGCCGCCGTCTCATTCGTGGGCTCCACTCCGATCGCCCGCTATGTGTACGAGACCGGGACCAAGCACGGTAAGCGCGTGCAGGCGCTCGGTGGTGCGAAGAACCACATGCTGGTGTTGCCCGACGCCGATCTCGACCTCACGGCGGATGCCGCGATCAACGCCGGCTTCGGCTCGGCCGGCGAGCGCTGCATGGCGATCTCGGTCGTGGTCGCGGTCGAGCCGGTCGCCGATCGGCTGATCGATAAGATCACCGAGCGGATGGCCACTCTGCGCGTCGGGGACGGCCGCCGAGGTTGCGATATGGGCCCGCTGGTCACCGCAGTGCACCGGGACAAGGTCGCGTCCTACATCGACGTCGCGATCGAGGACGGCGCCACCGTCGTCGTCGACGGCCGGGACGTACGGCCCGACGGTGCGCAGGACGGCTTCTGGCTGGGCCCCACGCTGATCGACAAGGTGCCCACCACGTCTCGCGTGTACACCGAGGAGATCTTCGGACCCGTGCTCTCGATCGTGCGGGTGGCCTCGTACGAGGAGGGCGTCGAGCTGATCGACTCCGGGGCGTTGGGCAACGGCACGGCCATCTTCACCAATGACGGAGGCGCTGCCCGGCGCTTTCAGAAGCAGATCAAGGTGGGCATGATCGGCATCAACGTGCCGATCCCGGTTCCGGTGGCCACCTTCAGCTTCGGTGGTTGGAAGGACTCGATGTTCGGCGATACCAAAGCCCATGGCGCTGAGGGCGTGAAGTTCTTCACCCAACTCAAGGCCATCACCAGCCGCTGGCTCGATCCCTCCCACGGGGGAATCAACCTGGGCTTCCCGCAGAACGACTGACAGCAACTGTCGGCGCCGACGATGATCCGGCGTAGACGTGAGGAGCGAGACACCGATGGCGGTAACGCGCAACGAGTGGTTCCACGCCCGCGGGGCGCTCTCCCGTGACGGGTGGGAGTCGGTGGTGGACGGCTCGATCCCGGGCTGGCAGCACACCGGGATCAGGGTGGCGGCGCTCGCCGGGCACTCGGCCGGGGCGCTGAGTCTCCCCGCCGGCGACGTCGAGCGCATCGTCGTTCCCCTGTCCGGCACGTTCGACGTGGACCACGACGGCACCACCACCGCGCTGGTGGGCCGGGCCTCCGTGTTCGACGGCCCCACGGACGTCCTGTACGTCGGGGCGGGGGAGGGCCTGACGGTGCGCGGCCGCGGCCGCGTGGCCGTCGCCGAGGCACCGACGACCGAGCGCCGAGCGTCTGCGTACATCGCTGCGCAGGACGTACCGGTCGAGGTGCGCGGCGCCGGTCGCGACACGCGGCAGGTGCACAACTTCGGTACGCCGGGCGCGCTGGATGCCGCGGCGCTGATCGTGTGCGAAGTGATCACTCCCGGGGGTAACTGGAGCAGTCACCCCGCGCACAAGCACGACGAGCACGTGGCCGGCCACGAATCCCGGCTCGAGGAGATCTACTACTTCGAGGCGGCGCCCGCCCGCGAGCTCGCGGCGAGCGGGGTGGTGCCGATGGACGCGGACGCCTTCGGCAGCTTCGCCACCTATTCGTCGGCCGCCGGGGAGATCGATACCAACGCGCTGGTCCGCACCGGGGACATCGCGCTGGTTCCGTACGGCTACCACGGTCCGGCGGTGGCGGCTCCGGAGTACGACCTCTACTACCTCAACGTGATGGCCGGCCCGGACCCGGAACGGGTGTGGCTGGTCACCGACGATCCACGGCAGGCGTGGATTCGCCGTCGCTGGACCGGCCTGGACACCGATCCCAGATTGCCCTACACATCCGAAACCCTTGCGCAGGAAGGAGTCCGACAGTGACCACTACCCGTCGAATGACCGTCGGCCAGGCGCTGGTCGAGTTCCTCGCCCACCAGTGGACCGTCGACGAGGTCCGCGGCTCGGATGGCGAGACCGAGATCGTCCGGGAGCGAACGCTTCCGGCCACGTTCGGGATCTTCGGGCACGGCAACGTCGCCGGGGTCGGGCAGGCACTGCTGGAGGTGGGTGCCACGTCGCCGGGTCTGATGCCGTACCACCAGGCCCGCAACGAACAGGCGATGGTGCACCAGGCCGTCGGATACGCCCGGATGCACCGTCGCCGTGCGACGTACGCGTGCACCGCGTCCGTCGGTCCCGGCGCGGCCAACATGCTCACCGGGGCCGCGCTGGCCACCGCGAACCGGTTGCCCGCGTTGCTGCTCGTGTCGGACACCTTCGCCACCCGCGTCGCGGACCCGGTACTACAGCAGCTCGAGCACCCGCACGACATCGGCATTCAGGTGTCGGACGCGTTCCGTCCGTTGTCACGGTTCTTCGACCGAGTGCAACGGCCGGAGCAGCTGTTCTCGATCGCGTTGGCCGCGATGCGCGTTCTCACCGATCCGGCCGAGACCGGCGCAGTGACCATCGCCCTCCCGGAGGACGTACAGGCCGAAACCCTCGACGTGCCTGCGGAATTCCTCGCCGACCGCGAGTGGTACATCCGCCGTCCGGTGCCCGAGCGGGGACCGCTGGCCCGTGCCGCCGCCGCGATCCGCGCGGCGAAGCGCCCGCTGATCGTGGCCGGCGGGGGCGTGATCTATTCGGGCGCGGAGGACGTGCTCCGCGAACTGGCAGAGGCGACGGGGATGCCCGTATCCACCACGCAGGCCGGTGGCGGGGCGCTGGTGTGGGACCACCCCGGCAATCTCGGCGGGGTGGGTGCGACCGGCACCGCTGCGGCCAACCGGATCGCGGCGGAGGCCGACGTGGTGATCGGGATCGGTACGCGTTACAGCGATTTCACCACCGCCAGCCGCACCGCCTTCCAGGACCCGGGCGTGGCGTTCGTCAATATCAATGTGGCTTCGTTCGACGCGTACAAGCACGGGTCGCAACTGCCCGTGATTTCGGACGCCCGCGAGGCGCTGGTCGCCCTGCGGGACGAGCTGGACGGGCACCACGTTGCAGCGGAGTACAGTGAGGTGGTCGCTCGGGCCAAACGCGAGTGGGACACGTTGGTGGACAAGGCATTCGAACCGACGGGCGGGGAGCTCCCGGGCCAACCCGAGATCATCGGCGTAGTGCAGGCCGGGTTGGACCCGCGTGACGTGATCGTCCAGGCCGCAGGCTCGCTGCCCGGTGATCTGCAGAAGCTGTGGCGTGTGCGGGACCCGCTCGGCTACCACGTCGAATACGCGTTCTCGTGCATGGGATACGAGATCGCCGGAGGGTTGGGCGCCAAGCGCGGCCTACTCGCCTCGGGTGACGACCGCGACGTGGTGGTCATGGTGGGCGACGGCTCGTACCTGATGCTGCACACGGAGCTGGTGACCGCTGTCGCCGAGGGCATCAAGCTGATCGTGATCATCATCCAGAACCAGGGCTATGCGTCCATCGGGCACCTGTCGGAGACGGTGGGATCGCAGCGCTTCGGCACCCGATACCGGTTCGCGAATTCCCCGGACTTCCTTCCGGTCGACCTGGCCGCGAACGCCCGCAGTTACGGCGTCGATGTGATCGACATCAAGCCCGGTCCGGACGCGCTCGCGGAGCTGGGTGCGGCGGTGACCGCGGCGAAGGCGTCCCACGGCCCCACCGTGATCCACCTGCACAGCGACCCGTTCGTGTACGCGCCGGAGGGTCACGGCTGGTGGGACGTGCCCGTCGCGGAGGTCTCGGAGCTGGACAGCACCCGCGCGGCCCGCGCCGAGTACGTCGACCAGCAGCAGGCGCAGCGACCCCTGCTCGGCTGAACCCACATCCACCGTCATCGTAAGAAGGACCCGATCGACATG
>CAJCHX010000291.1 GCA_903970215.1 Acidobacteriaceae bacterium | reverse complement strand
CCGACCCCCCGCGCCCGGTACATCTCGATCACGCGGTCGAGGTCGTCGGTGTTCTGCGTCGTGTCAGCCATGTCCGTCGCTTTCAGATCACTTTCGAGAAGAAGGCGCGCGTCCGTTCGCTCGCCGGGTTGTCGAGGACGTCGCGGGTGGAGCCGGATTCGGCGACCCGGCCGCGGTCCATGAACACGACGGTGTCGGCCACCTCGCGGGCGAAGCCGATCTCGTGGGTGACCACGATCATCGTCATCCCGCTCTGGGCGAGGTCGCGCATCACGTCGAGCACCTCGTTGACGAGCTCGGGGTCCAGCGCCGAGGTCGGCTCGTCGAACAGCACGACCTTGGGCTGCATCGCCAGGGCGCGGGCGATCGCCACGCGCTGCTGCTGCCCGCCGGAGAGCTCCAGCGGGTACCGATCGGCCTTGTCGCCGAGGCCGACCCGCGTGAGCAGGTCCATCGCGCGGGGCCCGACCTCCCCCTTGGGCTGGCCCAGGACCTTGGTCGGCCCGACCATGACGTTGTCGCGCACGCTGAGGTGCGGGAACAGGTTGAAGGACTGAAACACCATCCCGATCGCGCGGCGCTGGCGCGCGGCCGCCGAGGGCCGCAGCTCGCGCAGGTGGTCCCCGCGGTGCTCGTAGGCGAGCAGCTCACCGTCGAGCAGCACGGCGCCGGAGTCCATCTTCTCCAGGCCGTTGAGACAGCGCAGGAACGTCGTCTTGCCGGCCCCGGAGGGCCCGAGGATGCAGACGGTGCTCCCCGTCGGAACCTCGAGGGAGACGCCGTCGACGACGGTATCGGCGCCGAAGCGCTTGGTAATCCCGACGGCCTGCAGGGCGGCGGCGGCGGGGGCGGGGGCGGGCGCGGAGGCGCTCACAGTGGCTCCGGGACGGTCGGGAGCACCTCGGCCTCGACGGGACGCACCGCGACCTTGCGCACGCCGTTGTGGCCCCGCCGCAGCCGGCGCTCGAGCAGACTCTGCCCGAAGGAGGTGATCGAGACGAGGATCACGTACCAGAGGGTGGCCACCATCAGCAGCGGCATCACCTCAAAGGTGCGGTTGTAGATCTGCTGCACGGTGTAGAGCAGGTCGTAGACGGAGATGAACGCGACCAGCGCCGTGCTCTTGAGCATGTTGATCGCGTGGTTGCCGAACGGCGGCAGCGCAATCCGGGCGGCCTGGGGCAGCAGCACCACCCGGAAGGTCTTGCTCGAGGTCATCCCGAGCGCCTTGCCCGCCTCCTCCTGGCCCTTGGGCAGGGACATCAGCGAGGCCCGGAAGACCTCGGACAGATAGGCCGCCTCGTGCAGCCCGAAGGCGAGGATCGCCGCGACGAACGGCGTGATCAGGCTCTGGGTGGTGACCGCCGCGAAGTCCTTTCCGAACGGCAGCCCGATCCCGAGGTGCTTGTAGATCAGCGCGAAGTTGTACCAGAGGATCAGCTGCACGAGCAGGGGCACCGCGCGGAACAACCACACGTAGGCCCAGCTCACCCATTGGGCGACCGGATTGCTTGACATCCGCATCACCGCGAGCACCAGTCCCAGCAGCGTCGCCACCGCCATCGAGACGACGGTGATCTCGAGCGTGACGAGCACGCCCTTGAGCACCGTGCTCCTGCCCATGTAGTGCCACACGGTCGACCATTGGAAGACCGGGTTGCGGATGATCTGCTGAGCGATGTAGGCGATGACGAGCAGCAGGACCGCGCCGATGACGACACGGCTGGTGCTCCTGCGCCGCCGAAGCGGGAGGAGCGCCAGGCCGTCGACGTCATCTGCCCTGGAGGTGGGCACGGAGCTCATCGTCGCACGCATGGAGCCGTGTGAGGAGAGATCGGTCACTGGCGTCCGGGTTTCAGGCCGACCTTCAGCTGCCGGTGAAGATCTTGGCCTTTTTGATCGCGTTCTCCGGCACCCCGTAGTGGTTGAGGATCTTGGTGTAGGTGCCGTCCTTGATCAGCTCGTTGATCGCGGCCGCCAGCGGCTTGACCAGCGGGCTGCCCTTCTTGAGCGCGTAGCCGCCGAACTCCTTGGCGAACACCGGACCCGTGACCTGCCACTTGCCCTTCTGCTGCTTGAGCAGCAGCGAGAGCGTCGCGGCGGGGGCGGCGACGGTGTCGGCGCGGCCACTCTGCACGGCCAGCTCGGCGGTGCCCCAGTCGGGGTAGGTGAGCGTCGTGATCGCGCCCTTGCCCGCGGCGGTGCACTTCTTGGAGGTCGAGGTCAGCAGCGGCAGGAACGAGACGTCCGACAGGGTGGCGACCTTCTGGCCGCAGAGCGCGGTCATCGACGACGCGTACTTGGCCGAGCCGGACTTCTGCGCGGTCGTGTAGCCCGCGTCGACGTAGCCGACGAAGTCATCGACCTTGAGGCGCGCCGGGGTGACGCTGGCGCCCGGGGTGATCTGGACGTTGCCGGACTGCAGCCCGAGCATGGCGTTCTCGAAGGAGGTCTGCTTGAGGTTGATCGTGACCCCGAGGACCTTCCCGACGGCGCGGATGATGTCCGGGTCAAAGCCGACCAGCTGGTTGGAGGAGTTGACGTAGGCCTCCGGCGGCGCCCCCGTGAACATCCCGACGGTGATCCCGCTCTTCTTGATCGAGGCGGGCACCATCGCGGCCGCGGCCGTGTCGACGGACGAGGAGCCGCCCGACGTGGTCGCGGTGCCGCCGGAGCTCGTCGCGGTGCTGCCGGCGCCGGTGCCTGAGCTGCTGCTGCTGCTGCTCGAGCTTCCGCAGCCGGCGACGAACAGGCCGGCGGCGGCGAGGCCGGCGACGGCGAGGCCGGAGGCACCGGCGCGTGGCTGACGCAGGGAGAGGCGGGGAGTCATGGCTGGTGATCGCTTCCTGTGAATGTCCGAGGTTTGCTCTCGAGACCGTTTGGCCGAAAGGACAACAACGCGCCTGCATTCACCGTCTGGCTCGCACTCTCAGAGGCTTACCCGACCGGTCGGTACAAGCTGATGCCGGGCATCGTAGGGACGCACTCGCGTGGTGTCAAACATGAAGTCGGTTACTCACCCGAAGCGGCAGGGCGAGGCGTCGCTCGCCGCGGTAGCGGATGAATGACAACACTGATTGAAGCGCGCGATGACACGGGATCGCGCAGCTGCTCAGCCCGGGCGATCGCAGTGAAATACCTGCTCAGAGCGATATCATCTGCACGTGACACCGCGCACAGGACTTCCGTCCTGACAGTGGGTCGGGTCAGCAGTGCCATGGTGTCACTGTCACACTTCAGTCAGGTTGGGCAGACTCCGCGACGCGTCGTGAGTAGTCGCTCCAGGAGCCGACATACAGCCGTGGCGGCCCCAGCCCCGCGATTGCCGCCGAGGCGATCAGATGACAGGCCTGTACTCCGGACCCGCAGTAGAAGATGAGCTCGGAATCATCGCCCACGCCGAGCGCCTCAAATCGCCGACGCAGCTCGTCGGGCGAGACGAAGCGGCCGTCGGCGTCGAGGCCGACGTCCTGCCAGTAGGCGTTGATCGCGCCCGGAATGTGCCCCGCATGGGGGTCGCCGGGGGCGACCTGGCCGTCAAAGCGGTCGGGGGCGCGCGCGTCGAGCAGGACCAGGTCCTGCCCGCCGCCGGTGACCTCCGCGAAATCAGAGAGCCACTCGCGGTGCTCGGCGATGACCCGGAAGTCTCCCGGCTCAGGCGCGACCGGCGGACCCTGCTCCAGCGGCCCGGTCCAGCCGCCCAGCCCGCCGTCGAGCAGTGCGACCCGCTCGAAGCCGAAGTAACGCAGCATCCACCAGACGCGCGCCGCGGCAAAGCCGTTGCTGTAGACCACGACATCGGAGGACATCGAGATCCCCGCCGTCCGGGCGGTCTGCGCGAACTCCTCCGCCGTCGGCAGCGGGTGGCGGCCACCGCCGTGGCCGGGATGTCCGGTGAGGTCGCGCTCGACATCCATGTAGACCGCGCCGGGCAGGTGTCCGGCGGCAAAGGCCTGCAGCGGATCGCGACCCTCCAGGTAGTACCTCGTGTCGATCACGCGCAGAGCGGGATCGCCGAGTCGCCGAGCGAGATCGTCGGCGCCAATGAGCAGCGGTTCGATGGACATTGTGGGCATCGTAGCGCGAGGGTGTAACGACCGGTCGCTTCCAGATGTCGTGACCGCATGAACGATCGCGCTCCGTGGCCCAGCCCCCTATGGCCCGATGGCCCATGATCGGGGGAGCGGAACTCACCGTCGGGCGGGTCGGCCGGAGCCGTCGCACCACGGACCAAGCGTCCCCTCCCTCTCTTCGGGCGAGACTCACTAGCTTCCGGACGGTCAACGACACCAGGAGGAGCAGGATGGCTCGGCTCGAGGGACGCGTCGCGATCGTCACCGGCGGCGCACGCGGAATCGGATTCGGGGTGGCGCAGCGGTTCGCGTCTGAGGGCGCGACGGTCGTGATCGTCGATCTGCAGGAGGGAGACGCGATCGAGGCGGCCGGACGGCTGCCCACAGACGCGCCCCATCTCGGCATCGGCGCCGACGTCGGCGACTCGGCATCGGCCACGGCCGCGGTGGAGCGCACCGTGCAGGAGCTCGGCCACCTCGACATCCTGATGAACAACGCGGGAATCACCCGGGACAACCTGCTGCACAAGATGAGCGACGCCGACTGGGCGGCCGTCATCTCCGTGCACCTCACCGGCGCGTTTCTCATGAGCCGGGCCGCCCAGACGCACTTCGTCACGCAGCGCTCGGGCCGGATCCTCAACGTCTCGAGCACGTCGGCGCTGGGCAACCGCGGCCAGGCCAACTACTCGGCGGCCAAGATGGGGATCCAGGGCCTGACGCGGACGCTGGCGCTCGAGCTCGGGAAGTTCGGCGTGACCGTCAACGCCGTCGCCCCCGGCTTCATCGTCAGCGACATGACGGCCGCCACCGCGGAGCGACTGCACATGAGCTTTCAGGACTTCCAGGCGGCCGTGGCGTCTCAGAACGCGGTCGGCCGGGTCGGGCAGCCCGAGGACATCGCGGCCGCCGCCGCCTTCCTGGTCAGCGACGAGGCGTCGTTCATCACCGGGCAGACGCTCTACGTCGATGGCGGTCAGACCCTCGGCTGAGCGATCATCCGCCGCGATGAGCCCCGCCGCGGCGTTCGCCCGGCGGCTCGACGACGGCGCGACCCTGAGCCGACGCGGGCGACCGATCGTCAGACCACGAGGCGAGCCTCGCCCGCGGCGATCCGCTGCACCAGCGGCCCGTCGATCTCCCCGAGCAGCATCCAGGCGGCGCATTGCGCGGCCAGCCCGTCGAAGCAATCGCGGCGGCTCAGCATCGCGTGGGTTCCGCCCTTGACCTCGACGTGGCTGACCGTGGTCTCGCGCCGCAGCGCGTCAGCGACGCGCCGAGACCGGTCCGGATCGGCGATCCGGTCAGCGTCGCCGTGGATGATCACCACGCGGGTGCCGGCCGCCCCGCTCGGGACATCACCGGGGTAGACCCACGGGGCGAGCGCGATCACGCCGGTGATCTGCGGCCGCGCGGCGGACAGCAGCGCCGCGCGGCCGCCCAGCGAGTGGCCGATGACGCAGACCGGCACGTCCGCGCCGAAGCGCTGCGCGACCCGGGCCAGCGCCCATCCGAGATCCTGCACCGGGGTGTGCGCGGTGTCCCAGCCGCGGTGGGAGTTGAGCAGTCGCAGCACCGCCAGCCGTCCGTGGCCGGCCCGGGCCACGCGCGTGGCGATCGGGATCATCCGGAGCACCGAGAGCTGGGCCGGGCTGACGCGCACCGTCCGCCC
>CAJCHX010000290.1 GCA_903970215.1 Acidobacteriaceae bacterium | reverse complement strand
CCGATCTCGAGGCCATTCTCGTGGTGCCCAGCAACGCGCATGCGCTGTTCTCCCGCCCCATGGTGACCAGCCCCGAGTCGCGGATCGCGGTCGAGGTCGAAGGCTCAGGGCACGAGGCGATCGCCTTCTGCGACGGTCGGCGCGTGCTGGACGTTCCGGTGGGTGGGCGCATCGAGATCGTCCGCGGCCGCGTTCCGGTGCGGTTCATCCGGCTCGACGCCGCGCCGTTCACCGACCGCTTGGTGCAGAAGTTCGAACTGCCCGTGTCGGGGTGGCGTGGACGTCGCGACAGGGACTACGAGGGGTAGGCGTGCTCGAGGAGATCCGGATCGACAGCCTCGGCGTGATCGACGCGTCGACGGCGGAGTTCGCCGCCGGGCTGACGGTGCTGACCGGCGAGACGGGAGCCGGGAAGACCATGGTGGTGACCAGCCTGCACCTGCTCGCCGGGGCGCGCGCAGACCCCGGGCGGATCCGTTCCGGCGCCGACAAGGCGGTGGTCGAGGGCCGGTTCAGCCTGACCGACGCATCGTCGGCAGGGCAGGTGCGTGACGTCGTGGAGGCGGCCGGCGGCGACGTGGACGACGACGTGGTCATCGCGGTGCGGTCGATCGCTGCCGATGGGCGCTCCCGCGCCTACCTGGGCGGGCGCAGCGTGCCGGTGGGGACGTTGTCGGATTTCAGTGCTCCCCTGCTCACGGTGCACGGGCAGAACGACCAGTTGCGGCTGCTGCGGCCTGAACGCCAGCGGGATCTCTTGGATGCTTTCGCCGGCGCGCCGGTGGTGCGAGCGCGATCGGCGTATCAGAAGGTGCGCGCCGAGTGGATCGCCGCCAAGTCGGAACTCGCCGAACGCACGACGCGCTCGCGGGAACTGGCCCTCGAACAGGATCAGCTCAGCGTGGCGCTCACCGAGATCGACGGCGTGAACCCGCTGCCCGGCGAGGACGCCGACGTCACCGCGCGGATCCGCCGACTGTCCGACCTGGACTCGCTGCGCGAGGCCGCCGACACTTCGTACGCCGCCCTCACCGGGGCGCCGTACGAGGGGTCCTACGGCGAGTCCGGTGTCGCTGTGCTGGACCTGCTCGGCACGGTCCGTGGGGCGCTGACGGGGTCCGACGACCCGGCGTTGCGCGAGCTCGCCGACCGGGTGAGCGAAGCGGCCAGCGTGGCCGGCGATGTCGCCTCGGAGCTGGGTGCCTACCTGTCCTCGCTGCCGTCGGACCCAGGTGAGCTCGAGCATCTGTTGCAGCGGCAGGCCGATCTCAAGGCGCTGACCCGCAAGTATGCCCCCGACGTCGACGGTGTGCTGGCGTGGGCCGACGCGGCCCGGACGCGGCTCGCCGGGATCGACACCTCCGCGGAGGGGCTCGCGACGCTCAGCGCACGGGTGGCCGAACTCGAGGCCGCCGTGGCGGAGACCGCTGGCAGGCTGACCGCAGCCCGAACGAAGGCGGCGGCATCCCTCAGCCGCAAGGTGACGGCCGAGCTGCGCAAGCTCGCGATGGGGGGCGCGTCGATCATCGTCTCGATCGTGCCCGACGAGGCGGGCGAGGGCGAGCCGCACCCGGTGCCCGTGAGCGGCGGTCCCGGCTCGGGAGCGCCCCGTCGGCTCCGTGCGGGCGCCCACGGCACGGACGCCATCGAGTTCCGGCTGGTCGCGCACGACGGCGCCAACCCGCTGCCGATCGGGCGATCCGCCTCGGGCGGCGAGCTGTCCCGCGTCATGCTCGCGCTCGAGGTAGTGCTCGCCGCCACGGAGTCGGGGCTGACGATGGTGTTCGACGAGGTCGATGCCGGCGTCGGCGGTAAGGCGGCCGTCGAGATCGGGCGCCGGCTCGCCGCGCTCGCGCGGCGCCACCAGGTGATCGTGGTGACGCATCTGCCGCAGGTCGCCGCCTTCGCCGACACCCACCTGACCGTGGGCAAGCGCACGACCGGCAGCGGTGGCGCGAAGACGGTCACCTCGACGGTGACGGTGCTCGATCGCGACGCTCGCGTCGGAGAGCTGGCCCGGATGCTCGCGGGTATGGGCGACACCGATACCGGGCGCGCGCACGCGGAGGAGCTGCTGCAGGCCGCGGAGTCGGACAAGGTCGACCAGGTGGGGACGCACTCCGACGACGACTGAGCCGCGCACGCGGTGGGGTCGGTGTGACTGATAAGTGCTGGAGTTGTATATGTGTTCGGCGCGCCTCCTGGGAACAACGTGGTTCGGGAGGAACAATCGACCGCATGAAGCTGTCTGGCCTGCTGTCCCGCTCCACGGGCGATCTCCCGGGCGTCACCGGCACCGCCCGCGTCGATAAGGACACCACCCGTCTGCTCCGTCGAATCGGACCCGGCGACGTCGTGGTGTGCGACGAACTCGACCTCGACCGCACCACCGCAGAGGTGATGGTGGAGGCCGGTGTGGCCGCCGTCGTCAATGCCTCGCCGTTCATCTCTGGCCGCTACCCGAACCTCGGGCCCGAGGTACTCACCGCCGCGGGCATCGTGCTGGTGGACGACGCCGGACCCGAAGTCTTCAAGCGCATCAAGGACGGTGCGCGGGTGCGCGTCCACGAAGGGCGCGTGTACGGCGGCGAGCGCGAACTCGCCGAGGGCGAGGCGCTGTCGGACGACGCAGTCACCGAGCGCATGCTGGCCGCCCGCTCGGGACTCGTCGATCATCTGGAGGCATTCTCCGGCAACACGATCGAGTTCATCCGGGTGGAGTCACCGCTGCTCATCGATGGAGTCGGCATCCCCGAGGTCGAGGTCAACCTCAACCAGCGGCACGTGCTGGTGGTCTCGGACGGGCCCGACCACGTCGAGGATCTCAAGCGGCTCAAGCCGTTCATCAAGGAGTACGCGCCGGTGTTGATCGGCGTGAACCGGGGTGCGGACGCGCTGGTCAAGGCGGGCTACCGGCCCGATCTGATCGTCGGCGACCCAGACCAGATCACCACCAACACGCTGCGTTCCGGCGCTCAGGTGGTCCTGCCCGCCGACGCCGACGGGCACGCGGTGGGCCTGGAGCGGATTCAGGATCTCGGAATCGGAGCAATGACATTCCCGGCATCCGGATCGCCCGCCGACCTGGCGCTGATCCTCGCCGACCACCACGGTGCCTCGTTGATCGTTTCGGTGGGCCACCCGGCGTCGCTCGAGGAGTTCTTCGACTCCGGCCGGCGCGAGTCCAACCCGTCCACATTCCTCACGCGGCTCAAGGTGGGCACCAAGCTGGTCGACGGCAAGGCCGTCGCGACGCTGTACCGCTCCCGCGGACATGCCGGCGCGGTGGCGCTGTTCATTCTCGCCGCACTGGTCGCGGTGGTCGTAGCCGTGCTGGTGTCCAACCAGGGTCACGATGTACTGCACTGGGCGATCAACGAGTGGAACCGCTTCGCGCTCTGGGTCCAGGGCCAGTTCCACCGGTTGTGACCTCGCGCAACAGGTCTAGCCGGTGAGGCGCGGCCGCGCGCGCCGGCGGCCTGCTGCGCTGTTCTGGGCAGCTGTGCTGATCGCGCTGGCAGTGGGCCTGGCCCTCGGAGGTGGGCTGCTGTCTCGGTTCACCGGCGACGGGGGCGTGACCCGCAACCTGCAGGCGCAGGTCGACGCACTGAAAGCGACCGACCAGACGCTCAAGGCACGAGCTAAGGCGGGCGACGATTTCGCCGACGACGTGTCAGGGCGGCTGCTCGCCAACGGCCTCCAATCGAGCCCCGTTGTAGTGCTGGTCGCGCCGGGCGCAGATTCCGGCGACGTCGACGGGGTGACCACGTACATCAAGGCGTCCGGCGGGACCATCGCTGGCACGCTCACCTTGACGCCCGCGCTGTACGCCGACGGACAGAGTGACCGGCTGCGGGGGATCGTCGACCACTCCGTGCCCGCGGGCGTCACTCTCGACTCGTCCTCCGTCGATCCGGCGGCGCGGGCCGGTGATCTGCTGGGGGCGGTATTGCTCGGTGGGCCCGTGTCCTCCGGTGGGCGAATCGACGCGCTGGCAGCGCTGCGCGACGGCGGCTTCGTCCAGTACACAGGCGCGACCGTCGCAGCGGGTCGCGTCGCGGTCGTCGTGACGGGTGGGTCGGTTGCGAACGGGGATGCGGGGCAAGGTCAGGCGATCGGTCGGCTGGCCGCGGCACTGTCTCGGCACGGCCAGGGAGCCGTCTTGGCCGGGCGCACGGGCTCGGCGTCGGGCGCGGGCGCGCTTGTGGTGGTCCGTAATGATGCGGGCCTGCATCGGAGCCTGACGACGGTGGACGATGTCGACACCGCCGTGGGGCGGGTGACGACGGTGCTCGCCCTGGGCGAGGCGACGCGGGGACGGTTCGGTGCGTACGGCATGGGTGAATCCGCAACCGCCGTCGCGCCAGGGGGCAACTGAACAAGGGACGGTCGGTCGCCTGAGTACGCGACGGATTAGATACGTATATACGATTTGGTTATTATGACCGATTAGGTCGATTTCGTGTAATACTGCACCAGGGCCGCAGATCGATGCGGTCGTGGATTCCGCCTTCGTGCGGGGGAGAGCAGGACAGCATGGATGCAGGTTCGACCAGGGGTGCGGCTCGTCGGGTGGGGCGGCTCGTCGCGGCGGCTGGGTTGTCGATCGCGGTGATTGCGGGGTCCGGTGCGTCGGCCGGTGCGGCAGGTCCGGCGACGCCGTCGGCGGGCCCGGACGGCGGGCGGGTTGCGGAGCAACT
>CAJCHX010000289.1 GCA_903970215.1 Acidobacteriaceae bacterium | reverse complement strand
GCGACCCCCGCGAGCCGGAGACGGTCATCGGCCCTGTCGTCGACGACGCATCGCGGGTCCGGATCCTCGAGCTGATCGCCGACGCCCGCCAGCGGGGCGCCCGCATCCTCTGCGGTGGCACCGCCGACGGCAACGTGATCGCGCCGACGGTCGTGGCCGACGTCGATCCGTCGATGCGCCTCTATCGCGAGGAGTCCTTCGGTCCCGTCCTGACGGTCATCCCCGTCGCGGACGCCGAGCAGGCCATCGCGGTCGCCAACGACACGGAGTACGGCTTGTCGGCCGCGGTGTTCGGTCGCGACGTCACGCGCGCCCTCGCCATCGCCGCTCAGATCGACAGCGGAATGTGTCACGTGAACTCGGCGACCGTCCAGGACGAGCCGTATGCGCCGTTCGGCGGGGTCAAGCACTCCGGCTGGGGACGGTTCGGAGGCCACGCGGCCCTGCAGGAGTTCACCGAGTTGCACTGGACGACGGTGCAATCCGGAACCCGTCACTACCCGATCTGAAAGTGGTACGCATGGAGATTTCAACGACGCCTCAGGCACCTGCGCTGGGGCTGGGTACCTTCGCGGCATCCGATGGAGAGCCGTTCCCGGGGCTGGTGCTGGGGGAGCGGGTCCTCGACCTGCGCGAGCACCTCCCCGGAGCCAACTCGCTGACCGGCCTGCTCGCTGACTGGGAGACCCAGCTGTCCCGCGTCCTGGAACTGGCCGATGGCGGTTCCGCGGGCGCGGGCAGGTCGGCCACTCATGCGATCGCGGACCTGCGGCCCTGCGTCCCGTTTCAGCCGCGCCAGGTCCTCTGCGCCGGCGCAAACTACCACCAGCACATCGTGGAGATGGCGAGTGCGGCGATCGCCCGCGGCCGTCCCGAGCTGACCGACGAGCAGGTGCACGAGCTCGCGGTGGGCGAGGCGCAGGCGCGTGCCGCCGACGATCCGTTCATCTTCATCGGGCTGCCGAGCGCCCTCTGCGGCGCCGAGGACGACGTGGTCCTCTGGGGCGGTCCCCGCCACCACGACTGGGAGCTCGAGCTGGGCGTGGTGATCGGCCGGGGCGGGGTGGATATCGCCCCCGAGCAGGCGATGGAGCACGTCGCCGGCTACACGATCGTCAACGACATCACGACGCGTGATGTGATCGTCCGAGGCACGATGCCCTACTCGGACCTGCTCTCGGGCAAGAGCCGGCGGACCTTCTTCCCCACTGGCCCCTACGTCGTCCCCCGCGCGCTTGTCCCCGATCCGCACAACCTCCAGCTCACCCTCAGCGTCAACGGTCAGGTGATGCAGAACGAGTCGACCTCCGACCTCATCCACGGAGTCGACAAGCTGATCGCCTACGCGTCCCGGGTCGCCGGCCTCTACCCCGGCGACCTGCTGCTGACCGGCTCGCCGGCCGGCAACGCAGCCCATTACGACAACCGCTGGCTCACTCCGGGGGACGTGATCGAGTCCGAGATCGCCGGCCTGGGACGGCAGCGCAACGTCTGCGTCAGCGACGCAACCTTCGGCGGTTAGCCGCTGACCCCTGCCGGGGGGCGGCCGGCCCGAGCCGTGCAGGCCACGGGAGGAGGGCTGGCCGGCCAATTGACATGACAGAGGACAAGTGTCATTATACAGCGGCGCCCGGTCTCGCCGGGCGACCGTGGTGGTGACGCCGGAGAGAGACGTGGATGAGAGGCGACGGCAGCGCATGGTGATCCCACTCGGCATGAGGAGTTGTTGACCCCACGACGAGAAAGGTCGGGTGGATGGTCCCGCTGACGACTGGCCTCGCGCTCATGGAGCGCGGAGACGAAGGGTATGAGCGGGCACGGCTCGACTCGGTGTGGAACGGGCGCAAGCCCGATCGCTTCCCGGCCGCGATCGCGCGCGTGCGCGACGACGCCGATGTCGTGGCCGCGGTCCGCCTGGCGCGCGAGCGTGGCCTGCGCGTCACGGTCCGCTCGGGTGGCCACAGCTGGTCGGCGAACCACCTGCGCGACGGAGCGCTGCTCATCGACATGTCCGAGCTGACGGATGTCGAGGTCGACGCGGCGGCTCAGACGGCGTGGGTCACGCCTGCGGTCAAGGGTGAGCAGCTGATCCGCGAGCTGCGTGGGCATGGTCTGTTCTTCACCACGGGGCACTGCAATGACGTCGGCCTGGGCGGGTTCACGCTGGGCGGGGGTTTCGGATGGATGAGTCGCCACCACGGCTTTGCCTGCACGAGCGTGCTCGCGCTGGACGTCGTGACCGCCGACGGCGAGCTCGTCCGTGCCGATGCGGGTCAGAACAGCGACCTCTATTGGGCGGCGCGCGGCTCGGGCCCCGGCTTCTTCGGGGTCGTCACGCGCATCCTCTACCAGGTCTATCCGGACTACCCGGTGACCATGATCAGCGCGGACGTCTATCCGCGGGCGGTGTTGGAGGACGTCTTTGGCTGGCTCGATTCCCACGCGGAGGTGTCGCCGGCGCTCGAGCTGCGGCTCAACGTCGGGCTCGAGCACCCGGGCATCGACGGGGTGGGCGTGCGGGTCGTGGGCAGCACGCTGGCGCAGAGCGCCGAGGAGGCGCGGGCGACGCTGGCGCTGCTTGACACCTGCCCGGTGCTCGACCGCGCGGTGTCATCGGTGCGCAACATCGAGACCGATGTGCTCGATCTGGTGATGGCCAGCGACGACGCGTGCAAGCCGGGACGCCGGATGGTCGCCGACAACATCTGGACCGGCGCGCCGATGTCGGATCTGCTGCCGGGCATCTGCCACGTCGCGGACACCATGACGCACGAGTCCTTCATGATGTGGCACTTCATCGGGGACGACCCCAAGCCCGCTCAGGACCGCTTCCACAGCATCCACGACCGCTACAACGCGGCCGTGTACGCGGT
>CAJCHX010000288.1 GCA_903970215.1 Acidobacteriaceae bacterium | reverse complement strand
GCCGCGGCGATGAAGGCGGCTCGTCGCGAGCTGTGGGCCGCGACCGCGCTGAGCGCGACAACGGGCGCCAGTTGCAGCGCCAGCTGCGGCGAAAGGCCCACCGCTACGGCGACCACGACAGAGATCACGGTGAACACGACGAGCGGGTGCCGACGCCGCCATAGCAGTGGCGTGATCGCACATGCCAGGAACGGAACGCCGACCGCGGCGCTGATGTGCGACGCGACGAGCGGCGGAACGGACACCAGGGCCACGAGCGCGGTGACCAGCACGTCGGGCAACCAGCTGGTGACGTCGTGGTCGGCCGTCCTCGGGGCCGCGGAGTCTGCGTTCACCGATCCAGTGTCCCGCTTTGGATCCGGATCAGGCATCCACGCGGGTCAGCCGCCACGCCGCCAGTCCGATGACGACCACCGCGTATCCGCACAGAACGGCGAAACCGGTCCAGGGTGACAGGGCATTCGAATCACCCGTCGACCACAGGGCCTGGCCGGCGTTGGAGGGCAGGTACTGGACGAAGTGCGACGTCCAGCTCGAGGGCAGCAGGTTCGTGAGCGGTGGGAGGACGAAGAACAGGCCGACAAAGGTCGAGATCCCGCCGGCCGTGTTGCGCAGGAGCGAGCCGATAGCCATCGCGACCAGGCCCACGACGGTCAGGTAGAGGGCCGCGCCCACGACCTGGCGCAGCGCGCCGGGGTCGCCGAGCGAGGCGTTGTGCCCGCTGGTGCTCAGCAGCGACTGGCCGAGGAAGAACGACGCGAACGTGACGACCAGGGCCGTCGTGAGGACGACCCCGCTGAACACCACAATCTTTCCCCACAGCACCGGGAGCCGTCGGGGCACGGCCGTGAGACTCGAACGGATCATGCCGGTGCTGTACTCGCCGCTGATCAGCAGCACGCCCAGCACGCCGATGGCCAACTGCGCGAACATCACGCCGTTGAGGCTGGTGGTCACCGCGTTAAAGCTCAGCTGGTCGGCCGTGCTCCTGTCCGAGAGGCTCGAACCGGTGACCGCGGAGAACAGGGCACCGATTCCTATCGTCAGCACGCCGGCTACGAGCAGGGTCACGATGCTCGAGCGCAGCGAGCGGAACTTGGTCCACTCCGAACGGATCACCCGTCCCTGGGTCACACCGAGGGCGCTCATGACGCCCGCGCTTCGGTCGAGCGGTACTCGACGGCATCATGCGTGAGTTCCATGAACGCCTCCTCCAGTGACGCCTGCCGGGGGAACAGCTCGAACACCGGAAGACGATGCTCCCAGGCCGCGGTGCCGATCTGCTCGGTCGTGAGCCCGGTAACCTCCAGGATGTCCGCGGAGGACGTGGTGACCGACACGTCCGGGCCCAACAGCAGCTCGCGCAGTTCCTGCGCGCGGGGGGAGCGGACGACCACGGCGGAGCCCGATGCGCGAGCGATGAACTCCTCGACCGTGGTGTCGGCGATGAGACGGCCCTTACCCACGACGACGAGCCGAGTCGCGGTCTGTGCCATCTCACTCATCAGGTGCGAGGACACGAGCACAGTGCGTCCCTCGGCTGCGAGCCCGGTGAGCAGGGTGCGGATCCAGAGCACCCCCTCGGGATCCAGGCCGTTGACGGGCTCGTCGAGCACGACGGTCCTCGGATCACCGAGCAGCGCCGACGCGACGCCGAGGCGCTGGCCCATGCCGAGGGAGAAGCCGCCGACGCGCTTACCCGCGACGCCGGTCAGACCGGCCATCTCGATGACCTCGTCGACCCTCGTGCGGCCGATGCCGTTGGTCTGGGCCAGGGCCAGCAGGTGGTTACGGGCTGACCGGCCGGTGTGCACGGCCTTGGCCTCGAGCAGGATGCCGAGCTCGGCCATCGGCGCGTGGCTGTCCCGGTACAGCTGGCCGTTCACTCGCACGGTCCCCGCCGTGGGGGAGTCCAGGCCGGCGATCATGCGCATCGTCGTCGACTTGCCGGCGCCGTTGGGGCCGAGGAAGCCGGTGACGGTGCCGGACTCGACCGAGAAGGACAGGTCGTCGACGGCGAGGGTGTTGCCGTAGCGCTTGGTGAGGTGCGAGACCTCGATCATGGGTGTGCCTTCCGTGGATGCGTGTTCGAGCCACCCACACGTTAGGGTCGCGCAGACATGCTCCGAATCAGCCGCCCGACTGTCGTGGGTAGCTCGGTCGGGCTATGTGGCGGCGTCAGGACAGGTCGCACGGCTGATCCGGGCACGCCCGCGCGGCGCTTAGCGTGGTAGCAGCCAGCGCCGCACAAGCACGTCTCACCCAGGAGCCCCGCGATGACCACCAGTTCCAGCACCGACACGACCGCCGGTCGCCGCACGCTCGCACGTGCCGTGCGGACGGCGGCGCTCGCCGCTGTCGGCTCGGCCGTCGCCGTCGTCGTGTTCGCCGAGATCGCGAAGGCGGCCGGCGTGTCGGCCGAGCATCAGCTGCGCGCGTCGTCGCTGATCTTCACCACTGTCGTCGGTGTCGTGTTCGGCACCGTCGGGTGGGTGATGATCTGTGCCCGGGTGGCGAATCCCCGGCGCGTGCTGCGCGTGCTGGTTCCGGTCGTCGCGGTGGTGTCGTTCGTCCCGGACGTCCTCATTGCCGTCAACGGCACGACGTGGGGCGCGGCCGTGACCCTTGCCGTCGCCCACGTCGTGGTCTTCGCCGTCACGATTCCACTGTTCCTGCGCTTCCTGGCCCCGGAGACGATTCCGCCCGCTCAGGGATCCGCGGGCTGACACGCCGGTTCGTCGGGTCAGTCATAGACGTAAAACCCGCGCCCTGACTTCTTGCCCATGAGGCCGGCCTCGACCATGCGCAGCAGCCCCGGCACGGGCGAGTACAGCTGTTCCTTGAACTCGTCGTACATCGCCTCGGCAATGGCTTTCAGTGTGTCCAGCCCGATCAGGTCGGCGAGCCGCAGCGGCCCCATCGGATGCCCGCAGCCGTGCACCATCCCGGTGTCGATGTCCTCGGCCGAGGCAAATCCCGAATCATGCATGCGGATCGCGGCCAGCAAGTAGGGCACGAGCAGGGCGTTGACGACGAACCCGGCACGGTCCTGGGAGCGAATCGGCACCTTGCCCAGCACACCCACCGCGAACTCCCTGGCCCGTGTCTCGGTGACCTGCGAGGTGAGCAACGACGGCACGATCTCGACCAGCTTCAGCACCGGGACAGGATTGAAGAAATGCAACCCGATCACCGAGTCCGGTCGCCGGGTCGCCATCGCGATCTTCATGATCGGGATGGACGAGGTGTTGCTCGCGAGCAGGACGTCGGGCTTGAGCGCGACGGCGTCGAGGTTGCGGAAGATCTCGAGTTTGAGGTCCTCACGCTCGGAGGCGGCCTCGACCGCGAGATCGACGTCGGCCAGCCGCTCGAGGCTCGTGCCGGTCTCGATGAGCGCGGCGGCGCGGGCAGCGTCGGCATCAGCCAGCTTGCCCGAACCCACCGCGCGCTCGAGCGAGCGGTCGATGCGCCGCCGGGCGCCGTCGAGCGCCTGCTCGGACACGTCGTGCAGCTCCACCCGCAGCCCCGCGCGGGCGCAGACCTCGGCGATGCCGGCGCCCATG
>CAJCHX010000287.1 GCA_903970215.1 Acidobacteriaceae bacterium | reverse complement strand
CCGTCTGCGCCGAGTGCAGCCCAGTCGCCCTGACTCGGGGACACGGCCTGGGGTGCGCGTCCACCACCGCCGTAGTGCGGAACACCGGGAACGGACCCCAGGCCACTGGGCAGGCCCCAGTCGGCAGGCCCCGTGATCGGTTCGCCTTCCTCGCGGGCATCGACGGTCACCTTGTGCACCCGCTTGAGCGAGAAGGTGAACTCTTCGACCTCTTCGAACGCGTGCCGGGCCGTGCGCAGCGGGTGGGTGGTGGTGTCGATCGCGCGAGCCACGATCGGCGGCACGAACGGGCGCACCCAGCGCGACGCCGCGCGCGCCACGTCGTCGACGATCGGCGGCAGAAACGGGTTCGGCCGCGCCGCATGTCCGTCACGAACCGCCGGGGACGACGCGTCGACGGTGGCGGGCAGGTTCGGGGTCTCGGGCACCTGCGGCGCCTCCTTCTTCTGTAGGTCGTCCTTCTTCTGTTGGTCGTCCGGTTCGGTCGGCCCCATCGCGACGGCCTCGGCGGCTGCGGCGATCGGTAGGAAGCCGCTGTCCGCGTCCCACGCGGCAGGCGGCAGCGTGCGGGCGGGCGTGGCGCGTGGCAGCTCCCCGGGGCGGCCCGTCCGCCGGGACGAGATGGTGAAGGTCTCGCGGGGGAAGAACTCGATGGTCGGATAGTCGACCACCTCGGCGACCCGACGGCGCTGCGCCTCACGCACCAGCTCGGTCTCGGCGAGGGCCGCCATCCGCTCGTGCTCGACCTGCTGCTCGGTCCACAGCGATTCGACCTCGCGCCGAGCCTCGGCGGCCCGGACCGCGATCGCCTCGTCGGCGGCCGCGTCCGCGCGTCCGCGCGCAGCCCGCACGGCACCGTCGCGATCCTGGTCGGTCTCCCCGCGCCACCGCCGGACCAGCAATGGCAGGGCAGCGAGGAGCACGCCCAGCAGGTCCACCACGATCCGCAGCAGCAAGGGCGAGCCGCCGCCGGCGGTCAGACCGTTCATCGCCAGCCAGCGGGTTCCCAGACCGTGGTCACGGGATGCGACGGCGGCGTCGCGGGCGACGTCCAGATCGTGCTCCCGGGCGGTGACGGCGGCGTCCAACGCAGCCGAGCGACCGGAGCGGGCCGATTCGGCCGAGTCGAGCACCGCCTGCGCCTGCGCGAGCTCCGCGTCGGCGGTGCGGGTCTCGGGCCCCTGTCCGGGGACGCCGGTGATCCGGGTCTGCGGGCACTGCGGGGTCGGGTGGTATTCGCATCGGGCCACCACGAGCGCCTGGTCCCGCTGCGTCTGAGCCTGGGCGACGGCAGAGTCGAGCGCGGCCCGCGCAGCCTGCGCCGACGTGAGGTCGGCGGCCGCGTCTCGTACCTCGGGCGCCGTGGCCGCAGCCGCATGCGCTTGCGCGTCCAGGCGCGCCGAGACCCGACCGCCGACAAGCGACAGAGTCGTCAGTTCTCCCACCAGCAGTCCGGCCAATACCGCGACCGCCAACCGGGCCGCGATCCCGACTCCCGCGTGCCGGGGGTTGCCCCCGGTCACCGTGGCCCGGACCAACGCACCGACGGCGAGGCCGAACAGGATGCCCACGATCGCCGCGACGGCGGCCGACACACTGCCGGCCTCCTCGACGGCGAGGCCCGCGGCGGCTGCGGCGGCGGCCGCCGACAGCACGACGAGCGATCCCGCAGTGGTATAGGTGGCGCGGTCGTCGCGGGTGCGGGCATCGGCCGGTCGGCCGCCCCCGAGCCATATCGCGGCCGCGACGGGCCCCGAGGGCCCCGCGACCGGGGCCTGAGGAACTCTGTGGGTCATAGCGGGCTCCCTGGTCATCGTTGGATCCAGGGTGACAGCCGGTGCAGACACTGCCGAATCGACGCGCTGTATCGATCGCACCCGAGGGGGTCGTCCGGGTGCGATCCGGCAGGTCACGGGCTACCCGCGGGTGCAGCGTGAGTCGTGTCACACTCGCGGCGGCGGCACGAAGTGTGACGTGCCGGCCCATCGGGATGCCGGGCCCGAAAGCGCGGGCACTAGCCTGGGACAGCACGTCCGGCCATCGCGCGGACCGTACCCAACAACACGGAGGCGACCGATGAAAGCAGTCATCGTTTCGAACGGCGAGTTCACCGTCGAGGACGTACCGCCTCCGATTCCCGGGCCCGGCCAGGTGTTGCTCGACGTCACGCGGGCGGGGATCTGCGGCTCCGATCTCCACGCCCGGCATCACGCCGACGAAGTGGCCGACATGATGGCCATGGCCGGCCAAGAGGGCTTCATGCGGTCGGGGGAACGCATCGTGATGGGCCACGAGTTCACCGGAACCGTTGTGGAGTACGGACCGGGATGCAGGAAGCGCTGGCCGGTGGGGACTCGTGTGGTGGCCATGCCGATCGTCACAACGGCCAGCGGTGCGCAGCTGACCGGCTTCTCGACCGAATCTCCCGGTGCGTATGCCGAGCAGGTGGTGGTCGAGGAGGCGGTGACCATGGCCGTGCCCGACTCCGTCACCGACGATCAAGCGGCGCTCACAGAGCCGATGGCGGTGGCGTGGCACGCGGTCCGGCGCGCGAAGGTGGGACGCGGGAAGACCGCGATCGTCATCGGCTGCGGCCCGATCGGCCTCGCCATCATCGCCATGCTCCGTGCCGCCGGCGTCAAGAAGATCGTGGCCAGCGATCTCTCGCCGCGCCGCCGCGAGCTGGCCCGGTTGTGCGGCGCCCGTACGGTGGTCGACCCGCGGCTCGATTCGCCATGGGACGCCTATTCGGCTCGGGACGAGATCCGCAGCTACAGCGAACTCGTCGACCTCGGAATCTCGACCATGAAGAAGCTGCGGCTGGTCGATCAACTGCCGTGGTGGCGCGTGTTCCGCGTGGCCGAGCGGTTGGGCGCGGTACCGTCCGGCCCGGTCGTGTTCGAGTGCGTCGGCGTGCCGGGCATGATCGAGTCGATCATCGCGGACGCCCCGTTGATGAGTCGGATCGCCGTGGTGGGCGTGTGTATGCAGCCGGACACCATCCTGCCCGCGCTCGCGATCGGCAAAGAGATCGATCTGCGGTTCATGTTCGGCTACGACCCCGGAGAGTTCCACGACACTCTGCACATGATCGCGAGCGGCAAAGTGGACGTGAGCCCGCTGATCACCGGGACCGTCGGGCTGGCCGGAGTGGACACCGCGTTCGACGCCCTCGGCGAACCGGAGAAGCACGCGAAGATCCTGATCGCGCCGGGTAGCGACGCCACGGCGCCGTAGCGGCTTGTTCACCGCGGCCACCGTCAACGTCAACGGCATCCGCGCGGCGGAGCGGCGCGGATTCGGCGCTTGGCTGGCCGATCGCGACCCGGATGTGGTGGCGTTGCAGGAACTGCGTTGCCCGCCGGGCGAGGTCCCGGCCACCGCGTGGCACCTCGCCTACGACGCGGGCTCGATCGCTGGACGCAACGGCGTGG
>CAJCHX010000286.1 GCA_903970215.1 Acidobacteriaceae bacterium | reverse complement strand
GCGTCGTCGACGAACAACAGGTAATCGTGTCGTCCCTCGACCGGCGGGAACGGGAACCGGTCGGCCATCGCTGCCACGGTGTCGCGGGGAAGAACGAAAACTGTTGCCGAGTACGAGAACCGGTCGCCCAGAGCGGTCTCCAGCTCGGCGCGCAGCGCGATGGGATCGTCCGACGGCGAGTCGAACAGCAGGTTGCCGCTGGCCAGGACGGTCCGCACCTCGCGGTATCCCAGGCCGGAGGCGAGCTCCTTCAGGTCGGCCATCCGGATCTTGTTTCCGCCGCCCACATTGATCCCGCGCAGCAGCGCCACGTACGACGTCACCTCTCGACCGTACCGCGCGGCGAAGAGTCGATCACCCCGACTCGGGGATGCGGACAGTGCCCATCAACAGCGGCAGCCCGGTGGCGGTGTCGACGACCGAATAGGCGAAGGCGCGGTCCACCGCGAAGGGGTCCGGTCCGGTCTGCGACGCCGGGGTGCCACCCACCGGCTGGTCACCGACCGTCGGCTGCCCGTTCACCGACGATGCCCCGTCCGGGGTCGTGCCGGCCGTCGGGCGAGCGACAACGGTGCCTTTCTCGCCCACGGTGAGCGCCGCAGCTGCACGTGCGTCCCCGACGTGGACACCGGAGCCCAGCCCGGGCAGCGACGCATCGTCGCTGAATGCGTCGGTCGCCGCGAGCGGGCCCGGGAGTCGGATCCATGTCGTGGTCTGCCATCGGGGAAGGGACACCAGATGCGGCGCGATCGGGGCTGCGGCGAGGGCGAGGCGGGCCGCGGTGAACACTGCGGGGGTCACCACGTCGGCGAGCGATCCGCCGCGCGGAGGTAGCACGATCTGCAGGCACAGCGTGGTGCCGTAATCGAGTTGGAGGGCGTCGAACCCGGAACCGTGGACGACACGTGCGAGGACGGTGCCGTGCATGGTCGGGACCGCGGCGGAGGTGTGGTCGGCGTTCTCGAAGGGGCTGGTGGATGTCCCGGACAATGGGAACGGGTACCTCCATCCGGCCGCTAGGTAGGCGGTGGCCAGCAATGCGAGCCGGGTGGAGGAGTCGACCCGCAGCGGGGTCGCGGTCCAGGTGCTCGCGGAGTTCACCGCGGCCCACTCGCCGAGTGCCTGGCCGAGCGTGGCGGAGCCGAAGTCCGCTGGGTACACGCCGGTGTCGTAGAACCTGGACAAGGTGTCGAGGAAATCGCGGCGGACTTCCGTCAGCGCAGGTACCAGCACTGCACGACCGACCTGGAACAGGGGGGTTGCGGGGGGCGTCGTAGGGCTCACCGAGCCGGGGTCGCCCGACCACTGCTCCACCTGACCGATCATCGCCGCCATGGTGCGGTTCAGATCCGAGACGGCTCCCAGGCCCACTGGTGCTCCCGCCCCGCTACCGCCATGGTTGTCACCGGCACCACCCCGCACGTCGTCCAGCTGAGCCGAGGTCGCGCCGGTCGCGCCGGCCCTGAGCATGGCCAGCAGGGCGACCACACCCCACGGCGAGACCACGGCTCCCGCACCGTCGGCGCCACCTCCCGCCGCGGCGGTCAGGGTGGCCCCGATGCGCGTCGTCGCGGCGACGAGCGGCTCGGCACCACCGGCTCGCACCTCGTCGATCCCCACCTCCTGGAATGTCGCTTTCGACCGCGCCAGTTCGAGCGTCGTCACCGCTGGGTGGCCGGACGAACAGCCGGCGAGCGTCATCGCCGCCGCGAGGCCGGCGATCAGGGTGCGCCGGCGTCGCCGCCGGGGTCGGCTGGCGAAGTCACGCATCGTCGTCCACCTCTAGCAGTCTTCGTCCGTTGTCCCACAGCACTTTTCGCATCCATTCGTCGCCCAGATCGAGCCGGGCCAAAGCCTCGATCTGATGGGCGTAGCAATACGGGATGTTGGGGAAGTCGGATCCCAGTACCACCCGGTCCCCGAGATCGCGCAGTCGACGCGGATAGTCCGCGGGCATCGGAGCGAGGTGCTCGGTGAAATCCGTTGCAGCCATGGTGGTATCGAGATGTACTCGGCCATACCGCTCCACCAGGTCGGCGAACTGGTGGTATTCGGGCATGCCCAGATGCGCGATCACCAGGGTGAGCGTCGGGTGTTTGCGCAGTAACGATTCGACCAGCTCGGGTCCCGTGTACGGGCCGGGCGTCGGCCCCGATCCCGCATGGATCACCACCGGGATCCGGCTCCCGGCCAACGCCTCCCATGCCGGGTCGAGCAGCGGGTCGTCCGGGGCGAAGACCCCCACCTGCACATGCATCTTGAACAGCCGAGCCCCGTCGGCGATGGCGGCGGCCACGTAGTCGCCCACCCCGGGCTCGGGATACAGCGTCGCGCAGTGGACCCCGTCCGGGACGCGGCGGGCGAACTCCGCGCACCATTCGTTGAGCCACTGCGCCATGCCCGCCTTGTGTGGGTAGGTCAGGGCCGGGATGGCTCGCACGCCGAACGAGCGCAGTAGCCGTAGTCGCTCGGCCTCGGCGAGTCGATAGGTGATCGGCCAGGCGGTGCCGTATTCCGTGACGGCGCGGTCGAAGAACGCCCACACCTTGCGCTGCATCGCCTCGGGCAGGAAGTGGACGTGCAGGTCAGCCA
The DNA here is from genome assembly GCA_903970215.1 of Acidobacteriaceae bacterium. Taxonomy (GTDB): domain Bacteria; phylum Actinomycetota; class Actinomycetes; order Mycobacteriales; family Mycobacteriaceae; genus Tsukamurella. Next base: position 11,422 of record CAJCHX010000286.1, on the reverse strand, counting down.
GACCGGGAATGCCGAGGCGGCCGAGGTACTCGGGGATCTCCCTGTCGGTGGCGGGGCCGGGCGTGCTGGTCACCCGGCCAGGCTAGCCCGGCGTCAGCGCAGCTCGATCGAGCGCTTCGCCAAGCCCGTCCAGAACCCGTCGATCACCTGCTTCGGTACCTGCTCGGGGTCGCTGGATGCGCCCAACGCGACGAACAGCGGCGCGAAGTGCTCGATCGTGGGATGCGCATATGGCATTCCCGGAGCGGCGTGACGGAAGTCGAGGAGGCTCTCGACATCGCCGCGGCCGAAGGCTTCGCCGGCCCACGCGTCGAATTCCACCGACCATCCGGGCGGTGTTGCGTCGGGGCTCGGATCGGTGAGGAACGGCAGACCGTGCGTGGTGAAACCCGAACCGATGATCAGGACGCCCGACTCGCGCAGAGGCCGCAGTCGAGTCCCGAGCCCGATCAGCTGCTCCGGGTCCAGCGTCGGCAGCGACATCTGCAACACGGGGATGCCGGCATCGGGATACATCACGGTGAGGGGTACGTATGCGCCGTGGTCGAGGCCTCTATCCGACTGCACCGGCCGGTGGTCGTGCGGCATCAGGGCCAGGAGCGCTTCGGCGACGTCCGGCGCGCCGGGGGCGTCGTAGGTGACGTTGTAGAACCGGTCCGGGAATCCCCAGAAGTCGTATACCAGTGGGGTGTGGTCCGCGGTGGCGGACAGGGTCAGGGGAGCCGCCTTCCAGTGTGCCGACACCACGAGGATCGCGCGGGGACGGGGAAGGTCGCTCGCCCACGATGTCAGTTGTCCGACCCAGGTCGCGTCGTCGATCAGCGGCGGTGCGCCGTGACTGAGGTATAACACCGGCATGGTGCTCATGGCGTTCCCTTATGTTGAAGCTTCAATCGTCTATAGGGAACAACCATGACCGACGAGAGGATGTTCCCACCGCCGACGCGTTGGCTCGATTCGTCCGAGATGGCTGCGTGGCGGCCTCTCATCGCCGTCGCCATGCGGTTACCCGCCGCCCTCGACACTCAGCTGCGGTCGGCCGCCGACATGACTCACTTCGAGTTCATGGTGCTCGTGGCGTTGTCCGAGGCGGACGGTCGTCAGCTGGGCCTGTCGGCGCTGGCCCGCGAGGTGAGCGCTTCTCCATCGCGGTTGTCGCATGTTCTGCGTCGGCTGGCAGACCGCGGCTGGCTGAATCGGGTGGCGGTCGGGCGGTCTGCACGTGCTGTGCTCACCGACGACGGGTTCGACGCGTTGGCCGCAGCCGCCCGCGGGCACGTCGAGGAGGTCCGGCGCCTGGTGTTCGACGCTCTCACTCCCGGCGACGTCGACAGTCTGGCGCGGATCATGCCTGCGCTCGCGAAGCGCCTCGAGCCGGGCGCCGACGCACTGGGTGACGAATGCTGACATCGGTGCGAGTCCGTCGGTCACCGGATCGCCCGGTACCTGCGCCCGGACCGGGATGACTCAGCGCGGCCCGTACATGATCAGGCTCACTCCGATCAGCGCGACGATCGCGCCGGTGATGTCCCAGCGGTCGGGGCGGAAGCCGTCGAGCAGCATCGCCCACAGCAGTGAGCTGACGATGAAGACTCCGCCGTACGCGGCGAGGATGCGGCCGAAGCTCGCGTCGGGCTGCAGGGTGGCCACCGCCCCATACAGTCCCAAGGAGACGACCCCGCCGCCGATCCACAACCAGCCGCGCGAGTCGCGGATGCCCTTCCACATCAGCCAGGCGCCGCCGATCTCGAGGACGGCGGCGAGGCCGAAGAGCAGCACGGACTTCGCGACGGTCACGCGCTCACTGTAGTGAGGCGTCGTCGGGCGGGTGGGTGTGCGATCGCTGTGGCGCTCGACGGAGTGGGGTAGTTACCGCATTCGAAAAAAGCGAACACCCGATCAGGATTCGAATAGGTGTACGATCAATGGCATGGGATGGGGCAGCGGGCCGCCTAGCTGGGCGGAGATGGAACGGGTGCTCGCGGGCCGCGCACCGGCGAGGGGAGGCGACGGCCCGCCGGGGGATGGCGGGGACTCGCCGGCGTGGTCGCGCAAGCGGGAGCCGTACACCCCGCCTCCGTCCGGGCGAGGCACGTCAGCAGTGCGCTACGCGGAACTGCACGCGCACACCGCGTTCAGCTTCCTCGACGGCGCCGCGCTGCCCGAGGACATGGTCGAGCAGGCGCACGCGCTGGGCTTGTCGGCGCTTGCGATCACCGATCACAACGGCTTCTACGGGGTGGTGCGATTCGCGCAGGCGGCCAAGGAATTGCATATGCCGACGGTCTTCGGCGCCGAGCTGTCGTTGGCCTGCGACGCGGAGCGGACCGGGACGGCCGACCCGGAGGGCGACCATCTGCTGGTCCTGGCACGAGGCCCCGAGGGATACCGCCGGCTGTCCCGGGCGATGGCCGACGCGCACATGACGGCAGGGGAGAAGGGGCGGCTGCGGTTCGACCTCGACACGCTGACAGAGGCCGCGGGTGGGTACTGGCATATCCTCACCGGATGCCGAAAGGGAGCCGTGCGGCGCGCGCTGGCGGTGTCGGGGGCCGACGGCGGGGCGGCCGCTCTCGTCGATCTGGTCGACCGGTTCGGCGCTGACAATGTGAGCGTCGAGCTCACCTGCCACGGCCTCGCCGACGATGAGGAGCGCAACGTGCGGCTGGCCGCGCTCGCGGCCCCCGCGGGCCTGGGCGACGGTATCGGGGCCGGCACCGTCGCCACCACCGGCGCCCACTTCGCGCACCCGCGGCAGCGGCGACTCGCCATGACCCTCGCCGCGATCCGCGCGCGGCGGGCGCTCGACGACATGGACGGATGGCTACCCGCGACCGGCGGCGCGCACCTGCGCTCGGGCGACGAGATGGCGCTGCTGCTACCCGGTCACCCCGCAGCGATCGCCGGCGCGGCGGAACTCGCGGCCGACTGCGCGTTCAGCCTCGAGCTGGTCGCGCCGTCGCTGCCGCCGTTCGACGTGCCGCCCGGTCACACCGAGGCGAGCTGGCTGCGCGAACTCATCCGCCGCGGGGCTTTGGACCGCTACGGGACGCCGGAGCGGAATCCCGAGGCGTACCGGCAGATCGAGCACGAGCTGGCGATCATCGAGGCACTCACGTTCCCGGGCTACTTCCTCATCGTCCACGACATCGTGAGCTTCTGCCGACGCAGCGACATCCTGTGCCAGGGGCGCGGGAGTGCCGCGAATTCGGCGGTGTGTTTCGCGCTCGGCATCACGTCGGTCGATCCGGTGCGCCACGGGCTGCTGTTCGAACGGTTCCTGTCGCCGGAGCGGGACGGTCCGCCGGATATCGACGTCGACATCGAATCCGACCGTCGTGAGGAGGCCATCCAGTACGTCTACGAGCGGTACGGCCGCGCCTATGCGGCGCAGGTGGCCAACGTGATCACCTACCGTGGCAAGTCGTCAGTGCGGGATGTGGCTCGGGCCCTGGGGTTCTCGCAGGGGCAGCAGGACGCGTGGAGCAAGAGCGTCAGCCGGTACCGCACCCGTGACGAGCAGGAGCACACGGAGATCCCGGCGGCGGTGCTGGAGCTCGCCGATCAGATCGCGAATCTGCCGCGACACCTGGGGATCCACTCGGGCGGCATGGTGATCTGCGATCGCCCGATCGCCGACGTGTGCCCCACCGAGTGGGCGCGCATGGAGAACCGCAGCGTTCTGCAGTGGGACAAAGACGACTGTGCCGCAGCCGGTCTGGTGAAGTTCGACCTGCTCGGTCTCGGCATGCTCAGCGCGCTGCACTATGCCGTGGACCTGTTGCGCGAGCACAAGGGCATCGACGTGGATTTCGCGAAGCTCGACCTCGCAGACGACACCGTGTACGAGATGCTGCGTCGCGCCGACTCGGTGGGTGTGTTCCAGGTGGAGTCGCGGGCGCAGATGGCGACGCTTCCGCGGCTGAAACCGCGGGAGTTCTACGACCTCGTGGTGGAGGTCGCCCTGATCCGGCCGGGCCCGATCCAGGGCGGCTCGGTGCATCCGTACATCCGGCGCCGTAACAAGCTCGAACGGCCTACGGTCGAGCACCCGTCGATGTGGAAGGCGCTCGAGCGGACCCTCGGTGTGCCGCTGTTCCAGGAGCAGTTGATGCAACTCGCGGTGGACGTGGCCGACTTCACCGCGGCGGAGGCCGACGAACTGCGGCGGGCGATGGGCTCGAAGCGCTCACCCGAGCGGATGGAGCGGTTGCGCGGGCGGTTCTATCAGGGCGCTAAGGACCTGCACGGCATCGAAGGCGACGTTGCCGACCGGATCTACGAGAAGCTGTTCGCGTTCGCCAACTTCGGCTTCCCCGAGAGTCATTCGCAGTCGTTCGCTTCCCTGGTGTTCTACTCGTCGTGGTTGAAGTGCTACCACCCGGCGGCGTTCTGCGCGGCGCTGCTGCGGGCCCAGCCGATGGGGTTCTACTCACCGCAATCGTTGGTCGCAGATGCGCGGCGGCACGGCGTCACGGTGCATCGGCCCGACATCAATGTCAGCCTGCCGTGGGCGAACCTCGAGAACGGTGGGATGGAGGTGCGGCTCGGGCTGGCCGTCGTCCGGGGGATCGGTGACGATCTCGCCGAGTGCATCGTCGAGGAGCGGAAGACCCACGGCCCGTTCGCGAGTCTGCTCGACCTCACCGGCCGGGTCGAACTCACCGCGGCGCAGACGGAGGCACTCGCGACCGCAGGGGCGTTCGCCTGCTTCGGCGGGACGCGGCGGCAGGCGCTGTGGGCGGCGGGCGCTGCGGCGCGGGAACGTCCCGACGCCCTGCCGGGGATGGCGACGGCCGGCGCACCGCCCGCACTGCCGGGCATGAGCGACATCGAACTCGCTGCAGCCGACGTGTGGGCGACGTCCGTCACCGTCGGGCGGTACCCGACGGAGTTCCTACGGCCACGTCTGGACGCGCTCGGGGTGGTCACGGCCGACCGGCTGCTGTCGTTGCCGGACGGTGGCCGGGTCCTGGTGGGTGGGGCGGTCACGCACCGGCAGCGGCCGGCGACGGCGGGTGGTGTCACGTTCATCAACCTCGAGGACGAGACCGGCATGGTGAACGTCGTGTGCAGCAAAGGATTGTGGGCCCGTTACCGCACCCTCGCGCAGACGGCGCCCGCTCTGTTGGTGCGCGGCAAGCTGCAGAACGCGGAGGGTGCGGTCACCGTCGTCGCCGACCGCTTGCAACGTATGGACCTGACGGTACCCAGCACGTCACGGGACTGGCAGTAGTTCGATCACGGCCTACGGTCTGAGGATCACCAGTCGCTGGGTCGCCCGCGTCATCGCGACGTACCGGTCGACGGCTCCCTCGATCCCATCGCCCAACGCATCCGGATCGACCAGGACCACGAGGTCGAATTCGAGTCCCTTAGCCGACTCCGGTGTCAGCGACCGCACGCGGGGCGTCGCCCGGAAACCGGGACCGCCCAGGGTGAGCGATGACTGTATGACACAGGCGATCCCCTCGCTACTGGCGGCCAGCCAGGTGTCGAGAACCGGGTCCAGCTCGGCGGTCGATCCGTACTGCACGGGGATTCCGTTGCTGCGGATGGAGATCGGCACGTTGGCGTCGGGCAGAGCGGCCCTGATGACGGGCTCGGCCTCGGCCATCACCTCCTCGGGCGTCCGATAGTTGATGGTCAGCCGGGCCTGGTCGATTCGTCTCAGCCCGATGCGGTCGAGCCGTTCCCGCCACGACTCGGTGAATCCGTGCCGGGCCTGCGCACGGTCGCCGACGATGGTGAAGCTGCCCGACGGGCAGCGGGCCAACAGCATCTGCCACTGCGCGTCGGTGAGCTCCTGCGCTTCGTCGACGACGATGTGTGCGAAGGGCCCGGCGAGCTGGTCCGGCTCGGTGTGTGGGAGTGCTGCCTCATCGATCAGGGCGTCCTTCAGATCCTGGCCGCGGAGCATGGTGAGCAGGCCGTCGCCCTCGAATTCGGACTCCAGTAGATCGTTGTCGAGTAGATCGTCGATGACGTCGGCACGCCCCGCCCGTTCCGCGGCGAGAGCGGCGTCCCGTCGACGCTGATCCTGCGCCGCCCGCGGGTCGCCCAGCCGTCGGCGCGCCGCGTCCAGGAGCGGCAGGTCGGCGACCGTCCACGCCCGGGGGTCCGCACGTTGCAGCGTGCGAACCTGCTCGGGGCTCAGAAAGGGCGCGCACATGCGTAGGTACGCGGGCACCGACCACAAGTCGCCGACCAGGTCGGCCGCTTCGACGAGGGTCCACGCGTTGTTCAGGGTCGCATGCAGTTCCCGGTTCTGCCGCAGCGACTGTCGGAACTGTTCGCGTGGGACATCCCGGTCGGCCTTGTCGAGCAGAATCGTGATCAGCGCTTCGAAGATCACCTCGCGTGCTTCGTTGTGCGGCGTGCCGGCCTCGGGGGCTGCGAACGCCTCCGCCCAGTCCCCAGCACTCACCCAGACGTCGGCCCAGTCGGTCTCGACGGTCATGCCCTTCCGGGGCGGTTGCTCGTAGAACGCCACCGCTGCGTCGATCGCCTCGACCAGCTTCGCGGACGACTTGAGCCGCGCGACGTCGGGACAGGTCTCGAGTGTCGCGGCGGCACCCTCGTCGACGAGGTCGCGCAGGGTGGCAGTCTGCACGCCCTCTTCGCCGAGGCTGGGGAGGACGTCCGCGACGTAGGCGAGGTACGGCTCGTGTGGTCCGACGAACAACACGCCGCTGCGGTGGTGACCGAGGCGCGGGTCGGCGTACACGAGGTAGGCCGCGCGGTGCAGCGCGACGACGGTCTTGCCGGTGCCCGGGCCACCGTCGACGACGAGAGCGCCCTGGGAGCCTGCGCGGATGATCGCGTCTTGGTCCGCCGCGATGGTGCCGAGGACATCCCGCATCCGTGGCGACCGGCTGCTGCCGAGGCTCGCGATGAATGCGGACTGGTCGTCGAGGGCTGCGGCGGCGCTGAAGCCGGGTGCGCCTAGGCGGTCGGGGTCGAACACCTCGTCCCAGTAGTCGGTGATCCGGCCGCGGGTCCAGCGGTACCGCCGTCGACTGCGCAGTCCCATCGGATTCGCATGGGTCGCGCCGAAGAAGGGTTCGGCGGCGGGAGATCGCCAGTCGATGAGGAGGTCGCGGCCGTCGTCGTGCGTGAGGCCCAACCGCCCCACGTAGACGGGATCACGGCCGTCGGCGAAGACCATTCGCCCGAGGCATAGATCCAGACCGAAGCGGCGTAGGGCGTGCAGCCGAGCGGTGAGGCGACGGATCTCCGCATCGCGTTGGATCGTCTCCTGGCCCAGCCCGCTCGGTCTCCGCCGCTCGATGTCGAGGCGGCGGGACAGGTCGGCGACAGACTGTTGGAGGCTGTGCGCGATGGCCGCGAACTGCTGTTCGTCGGTGGAGATCAGTACAGGGTCGGCCTTGGCTGCGAGGCGGTCGGGAAGATTGAATGCGCTGGTGTTCACCGGGTTCACGGGACACGCTCCGATCTGAGGTGTTGGCTCGACCCGAGATTGTGCGCGCTCTCCCCGGCCTTGCGGCAAGCCCCGGGGGAGGCTATAGATTGAAAGTGGAGGGGACGTTGGCCGCTGCGCGGATGAGTTGCTGTGCGGATGAACGAGTCCCGGGGGACCGGCTGGACTACCAGATGTCGTCGGTACCGATCGGAGCCGGGTGCCCGGCTTCAGCAGTCAGTCGGCGTCAGCGGCGGAGGGTGTCGCCTTCATGCCGGCGTTCCATTTCTCTTCGATGCGTCCGACGCGCCAGATCAATAGGGACAGCGCCCAGGTGATGACGAACAGTCCGACGATGACGAATCCGAGGGTGTTGATGTCGAGGCCGTTGATCCAGTCCCAGAACGGGCCGTTCCAGTTCAGTTGGCCCGATAGGAGGCCGAGCAGTTCGACGGTGCCGATGATCAGGGCGACCGCCACCGACAGCCCCGTGATGGTGATGTTGTAGTACACCTTGCGGACCGGTCGGGAGAACGCCCACCCGTAGGCGAAATTCATGAACGAGCCGTCGATGGTGTCGAACAGGCTCATCCCGGCGGCGAACAGGACCGGCAGACAGAGGATGGCGTACCAGGGCAGCCCGGCTGCGGCGCTGGTCCCGGCCAAGACCAACAAGGCGACCTCGGTGGCGGTGTCGAATCCCAGGCCGAACAGCACGCCCACCGGGTACATCTGCCATTCCTTGGTGATCGACTTCATCAGCCGGCCGAAGATCCGGTTCATGAATCCGCGGTTGTCGAGCTGCTCCTCGAGGGCGGCCTCGTCATAGTGGCCGCGGCGCATCTCTCGGAACACCCGAACGATCCCGAGCAGGATCACCACGTTGATCCCGGCGATGAGGTAGAGGAACGCTCCCGAGACGGTGGTGCCGATCAGCCCCGTGTAATGGTGCAGGCCCGAGTCGTCGTTCTGGACGGGACCGACGACGGCTTTGACGCCGACCGCGAGCAGGACCGCGAGCGCGAAGACGATGGTGGAGTGGCCCAACGAGAACCAGAACCCCACGGAGAGTGGGCGCCGCCCGTCGGCCATGAGCTTGCGGGTGGTGTTGTCGATGGCCGAGATGTGATCGGCGTCGAACGCGTGCCGACATCCCAGGGTGTAGGCGGTCAGCCCGACGCCGAGCCCCAGGGTCTGGGCCCCGAGACTGTAGTGGTTCGGGGCGACAAGCGCCGCCAGGGTTACCCACCCGAGGACGTGCAGTGCGATGATCACCGCCACCATGCCGCCCACCCGAGTCCACTCCGGGCCGTTCAGCGCGTTGCGAATCGTAGTCAACCGCGACGCGTTCGGACGGCCTGGAGTCGTGGTCATCGGTGTCCCCTTCTCGTGGCCCCGCAGACGAATTCGGAACACATCGACGTTAACCCCGGCGGGTGCTTCTTGCAACAGATTCGCATCAGCAATCGCCAGGCGTTCGCAAGAAGAGCTGCCACACATTCGCAAGAAGGACGTTGCTGGGGGCGCGGAACGGGACGACACTGAACGCATGGCAGGGATGCAACAGGGCATATCCGAAACACCTGACGGATCGTTCGGGGACGACGACATCCGTACGTTGTTGCGCGAGCACGGATTGCGTTGCACCGCACCGCGTCTGGCAGTGTTATCGGCGCTCGCCGAGGCGGAGTCTCCGGTCAATCATCACCTGAGCGCTGCCCAGATCCATCAGCGGCTGGTCGAGCAACGCCGCGACGTCGACCTCGCCACGGTGTACCGAACGATGTCCACGCTCGTGCGAGTCGGCGTGGTGCACGCGTTGGCCGTCGACGAGAACGTGTCGACGTACGGTCTGGCAGCGCAGCCGCACCACCATGCCGTGTGCACCCGCTGTGGAGCCATCATCGAGGTCCCGGCCGACCAGTTGAGTGCAGCGCTGGCCCAGGCCAGCCAGGGGACCGGGTTCCTGCTCTCGGACCAAGCCGGCTTGACGCTGCACGGCCTGTGTCCGGAGTGTCGGCGCGCGTAGGGCCCGAACGAGTCTTCGGCGCGCCTAAGGGCCCGGTAGCGAACGAGCCCTATGCCGCCCCGATCAGGCGGCGGCGGCGTATGTCGGCTCGCTGCGGAAGCGGGACGCGCGACCGTCGATGCCCAGGATGCGCCACGCGAGCCGGGACACCGGGTTCATCAACTTGGTGCGCTGCGCGAGCAGCCGCACATCGCCGAACACGTCGCGCTTCGTCTCCTTCGATTCTGGTGAGCGCCAGTACATCTCGCGCCACACGTCCCGCGGGATGTCGAACCGGCGGCGGAACTGCCGCGGCGGTACGGCGATGGCGCTGAGCAGCACCCGCATCACGATCGGGAGGGCGAGGGACAGCATGAACCGCGGGAACATCCCACGGGTGGGGATAACCTGCTCGAGGCGTTGGTGCGCGAACGAGATGTGCCGCGCCTCCTCGGCCACGTGCAGCTGCATGACCGCTGTCATCGCCGGGTGCTGTCCCTCGGTGGAGCGGAGGAACTGCTTCTGGATGTGGTCGATCGGTTCTTCTCCGCCCAGCACGCCCATGTAGAAGATGGTCGGGAAGGTGGTGGCCGCGAGCGGGATGAACATCGACAGCTTGCGGAACCACCACTGTCCACCCGGGACGTCCATCCCGATCCGATTGATGAACTCCTGGAACATCAGGGTGTGGTTGCACTCCTCCTTGGCCTCGTGCGTCGCGTAGCGGAACTCGGCGGAGTCGTTGGGCTGGGCGGCCGTGTACTGCATCAAGCCGCGGATCAAGACCGACTCGAATTGCAGGCCCACCTTGGCGACGTTGGCTTGGCGCCACATCCCCATGGCGATCTGCTTCTCGAGCGGCTGGTCCTTGTACCACTGGGTGCGGCCGATCGGATCGATCCGCTCGCTGAGCACCCACCGAGGATCGTTGGGGACGACCGCCAGCTGGGGGGAGTCCCAGTCGATGTCGAGGTAGGGGTCGAAGTTGCGCTGCACAGACGCCTCGGAGAGGTCGCGCAGGTTCTGCTCGTAGCCTTCCGGCAGCGGGCGCCGGCGCATCCTGGCAGCGTGGGTGAGGGGAAGACTACTCAGCGTCACGGAAAACTCCTTCGACCGACTCTGATGTTCGCAACACGTCACACCGGCGTTCGCCACCATCGTTGCCGAGTGCGAAGCCGCGTGATATGTCTCACCCCCGATACTATCACCGCCGATACAGCATCGGCCATGGTCGGTGAATGGTGGTGTACACCAGTGGCAATCGTGCCGCCGGGGACCGGGACCCGACGCGGCTGCACCGCAGTGTTGTCGCGAACGCCCGATTGCTCTCGAATCCCGCGTAGAACGGTCGGCGCCGGCCGGGCGTCCGGCCCCGTCCGGCGATAACATTGCGGGAACGTCGACCGCGGAAGGTGACTCGATATGAGCCGGAACGGTTCTCGATCTCGAGGCGGTCACGTGCAGGCGACGGTCCTGGCCGCCTACCGCGTGGTGATCGGATTTCTGTTCGCCTGTCACGGCTCGTCGGCGTTGTTCGGTGCCCCGCTGGCGGCCATGCGGTTCAGGGGGGCGGTAGGACAGTGGCCGGGCTGGTGGGGCGGGCTCATCGAATTGGTGGGCGGTGTCTTGATCGTCGGCGGCGCGGCGTTCCGACCGGCCGTGTTCCTCTGCTCCGGGACGATGGCGTACGCCTACTTCACGGTGCACGCGCACAAGGGGCTGTTCCCCATTGTCAACGGCGGTGAGCTGGCAGCCCTCTACTGTTGGAGCTTCTTTGTGCTCGTGTTCCTGGGACCCGGCGCCTTCGCGCTCGACGGTCTGTGGCGGCGGCGGCTGACACGGGGCAGGCGTCGGGGCGGAGCATCGGCCGAACCGATCCGGGTGGACAGCTGACGGATTCCGCGGGCCTCGACCGACCATTGGCGGGCGGACGATCGGCTATCGGTCCAGGCTGGGAGCCTGCAGGGCGGGCGACGGGTCGGGGTCGGGGTCGG
>CAJCHX010000285.1 GCA_903970215.1 Acidobacteriaceae bacterium | reverse complement strand
GTCGGCATCGGCGGCTGGGGCGCGCGGCGCAAGCCCATGTCCCTCGTTCGCGCCATCCTCCGCTCGCCACTCACCGATCTCACCGTGGTCTCCTACGGCGGACCCGACGTGGGACTGCTCGCGGCCGCAGGCCGCATGCGGCGGCTGGTGTTCGGCTTCGTCACGCTCGACTCCGTACCGATCGACCCTCACTTCGCGCGGGCGCGGCAGGAGGGCACTCTCGCGGTCACGGAGTACGACGAGGGCGCCTTCGCGGCCGGTCTGTCCGCAGCGGTGAGACGCCTTCCGTTCCAGCCGATCCGGGCCGGACTCGGGTCGTCGGTGATGAGTACCAATCCAGGCCTGCGCACCGTGCGCTCGCCCTACGACGACGGTGAGGAACTCGTCGCCGTGCCCGCGCTGCGCCTGGATGCCGCCCTGCTGCACCTGAACCGCGCCGACGCGCGCGGCAATGCGCAATACCTCGGTCCCGACCCGTACTTCGACGACGACTTCGCGCTCGCCGCAGACCGCTGCTACGTATCGGTGGAGAAGATCGTCGATACCGCGGCCCTCACCGCAGGCGGACCGCCACAGTCGTTGCTGCTCAACCGCGGTGCGGTGACCGGCGTCGTCGAATCGCCGAACGGTGCGCATTTCACGTCCGCCGTGCCGGACCACGCGCGCGACGAGGCGTTCCTCCGCCACTACGTCCGATGCGCCAAGGATCTCGCGGCGTGGTCCGGCTTCGTCGACAGATTCCTCTCGGGCGACGAGGCGGCCTACCAGGCCGCCGTGGCCCGGTTCGCGCAGGAGGCGGCATGACCGAGAGCACCACCGAATCGACGGTCGCGACGCACGCCCAGCCGACCCGTGCCCAGCCCACCCGTGCCGAGGTGTGCGTGGTGGCGTGTGCCGATCTGTTCCGCGGAGACGGCGAGATCACCGCGAGCCCGATGGGCCTCGTGCCCCTGCTCGGCGCGCAGCTCGCGCGCCGGACCTTCGAACCCGACCTGCTGCTCACCGATGGCGAGGCGTACCTGATCGGCGCCCAGCCGGATCTGATCGAGGGCTGGCAGCCTTACCGAAAGGTGCTCGACGTGGTGGTCCCGCACGGGCGTCGGCACGTGGTGATGGGCGCCAGCCAGATCGACCGATTCGGCAACCAGAACATCTCGGCGATCGGTGACCACGCCCGCCCGAGCCGGCAGCTGTTGGGCGTGCGCGGCGCCCCGGGGAACACCGTCAACAACCGCACGAGCTACTGGATCCCCCGGCACGGCGCCCGCGTGTTCACCGACCACGTCGACGTGGTGTGCGGGGTGGGTTACGACTCGGCCCGCGCCGCCGGGCCGTCCGCGACCCGGTTCCACGATGTGTACCGCGTGGTGACGAACCTCGCGGTGCTCGATTTCGGAGGGCCGGGCAATGCGATGCGGCTGCTGTCCGTGCACCCCGGCGGGACCGTTGACGAGGTGCAGGCGGCGACCGGCTTTCCGCTGGTGCTGGGCGATCCCGTTGCGACGACTCGCCTCCCCACTGCCGCCGAACTGGCGCTGATCCGGGACGTCCTCGACCCGGACCGCCGACGCGACGGGGAGGTTCCGGCATGACGATCCGCACGGCACTCACCGAGCTGGTGGGCGTACGGCACCCCGTGGTGCAGACCGGGATGGGCTGGGTTTCCGGCCCGCGGCTGGTGAGCGCGACCGCCCGGGCCGGGGGCCTGGGCATCCTGGCGTCCGCGACCATGACATACGACGAGCTGGCCACCGTTATCCGGGAGACCAAGGGCCGCACCGATGCCCCGTTCGGCGTCAACCTGCGTGCAGACGCCGAGGACGCCGGTCGTCGCGTCGACCTGCTGATCTCCGAGGGGGTCAAGGTGGCCTCCTTCGCGATGGCGCCGCGGCGCGAGATGATCGCGGAGCTCAAGGACGCGGGCATCGTGGTCATCCCGTCGATCGGCGCGGCGCGGCACGCCGTCAAGGTCGCCGCATGGGGCGCGGACGCCGTGATCGTCCAGGGCGGCGAAGGCGGCGGACACACGGGCGGGATCGCCACCACACTGCTGCTGCCTTCGGTACTCGATGCGGTGGACATCCCCGTGGTGGCGGCCGGCGGGTTCTACGACGGGCGCGGGCTCGCGGCCGCGCTCGCCTACGGCGCAGCCGGCGTCGCGATGGGCACCCGCTTCCTGCTCACCTCTGACAGCGCCGTTCCGGATGCGGTGAAGCGCGAGTACCTCGAGCGCGGCCTGGGCGACACCGTGGTCACCACCAAGGTGGACGGCGTGCCCCACCGCGTTCTGCGCACCGAGCTCGTCGATTCGCTCGAACGGTCACACGGTGTGGCGACGTTGGCATATGCGGCGCGCAATACCGTGCGGTTCCGACGGCTCACCGGGGTCTCCTGGCGGGCTCTCGTCACGGAAGGACTTGCCATGCGGCGCAACGGCGACCGCACGTGGGCGCAGCTGATGATGGCGGCCAACACCCCGATGCTGTTGCGCGCCGGTCTGGTCGACGGTGACACCGGCGCGGGCCTGTTGGCGTCGGGGCAGGTGGCCGGGATGATCCACGATCTACCGAGTGTGGCCGATCTGATCGCAGACATCGTCGCGGTGGCCGAGAAGCGCCTCGACGAGATGGCGGCGCTGCGGTAGCGCGCTGCCTTACTGGGTGGTCACCACATAGGTGGTGTGACCCACGACAGCCCGAGTCATGTTGGTCGGATTGCTCACGCTCACTTGGGAATAGTTGGCGTGATCCACGATCTGTCCCAGAATGAGCCGCGCCTGATCGGACGGCAGCATCGCCGGCCAGTCGTCCCAGTTCGACCAACCGTCCCACCGTCGCGAGATGTCCGTAACGGTGTACTGGGTGGTGTCGGGGGTCGGCTGCAGTGCGACGCCGTCCAAGGTGGTGGCACCGGGCTTGCCGCCGAGCCGCCGTTGCGGGTTTCCGATGAGGACGAAGGAGAGCGTGGCCGACGACGGCGCACCAGAAGCGGACGCATCGTTCTGGAGCCATTCGGAGGCGACCTGTGCGCCCCTCGACCAGCCGAGGACGATCTTCGGTCCGGGTGTGGACATGATGGCCGTATTGAGTGTCGCAGCATCGGACATCAGGCCTGCATAGGTCAGATTGGAGGACTCGCTCACGCGCTGCTGGATCCGACCGGCGGTATCGGCGAAGTCCTCCAGCACGCCGGCCATGATGTTGGTGAGATCGTCGGTGCCGAGGTCCAGAGGTTCCAGGGTGAGCACGGTAGCCACCGGGTTGGTACCCGCGAGCCGCGCGCCGACGGGGTCGGCCATCGCGACAGCGCCTGCCCCCGTGGGCACCGCGCAGACAACGATCAACCCTAGTGTGGCGATGCCATCGCCGAATCTACGCAGTCTGGAAATCGTCTTCACGCCAGTCGCGGCCATGCGCGAACGATATCAGGCGAGCGCCTAAAAGAACACGCCGAATGACATTGTCGGACAACCGTGTTCGATACGTCGTAGATTCTGCTGCGTGATTACGTATGTGCAAGGCGATATAAATACCAGCGGATATAACCGCAATGAGAATTGGCCGTTGTCTTTAGATGAAGTACAGACCCGAGGTCGATGGCCGGCCCGGATCACGATCGGTCAGGAATCGAGAAGCACTGGCGCCTGTGCCGCGCCTAGCGTGATTGACGTGAACCCCATCGGAATTACAGGAGCGTTGAGATGACATCCATTACATCCGCCACCCTCGAGGTAGCCGATCCCGTTGCTGCAGAGGACTTTTACCATTCCGCCTTCGGCCTGGACGGACGGCTCCGCGTCCGCGCCTCCGACCCTCCGGCCGACGGCTTTCGCGGATACACACTGTCGCTGGTGGTCTCGCAACCGAGCACGGTCGACAGCCTGGTCGGATCCGCCCTCGACGCGGGCGCCACACCACTGAAGCCGGTCGCGAAGTCGTTCTGGGGCTATGGCGGCGTCGTCCGCGCACCCGACGGAGCGATCTGGAAGGTGGCGACATCCGCGAAGAAGGACACCGGCCCCGCCACCCGGGCGATCGACGATCTCGTCCTGTTGCTCGGAGTCGCGGACGTCAAGGCGAGCAAGCGGTGGTACGTCGAGCGCGGGCTCGTGGTCAAACGCGGCTTCGGCAGTAGGTACGTCGAGTTCGAGGCGTTGCCGACGGCCGTGAAACTGGCGCTGTACGGCCGCGATGCTCTTGCGAAGGACGCCGGAGTGTCCCCCGAAGGCTCCGGATCGCACCGGATCGCGATCGGCTGCGATGCCGCGCCGTTCACCGATCGGGACGGATTCGTGTGGGAGACCGCAGGACTCAGCTGAGCCGCTCGATGATGGTCACGTTGGCGGTGCCGCCGCCCTCACACATGGTCTGCAGCCCGTACCGACCGCCGCGGCGCTCGAGTTCGTGCAGCATCGTGGTGAACAGTCTGGCCCCCGTCGCGCCGAGCGGATGTCCGAGAGCGATACCGCCGCCGTTGACATTGACCTTCTCGTGTGGCGCGCCGGTCTCGGCCATCCATGCCAACACCACCGACGCGAACGCCTCGTTGCATTCGAACAGGTCGATGTCTCCGACGGTGAGGCCGGTCCGGTCGAGGGCGTGACGGGTCGCGGCGATAGGGCCGGTGAGCATCCATATCGGGTCGTCCGCGCGCACCGAGATGTGATGGATCCGCGCGCGCGGGCGCAGCCCGTGACGCTCCGCGAATCCCCCCGAGGTGACCAGCACCGCGGCGGCACCGTCGCTGATCTGGCTGGATACCGCGGCGGTGATCCGCGAGCCCTCCTCGAGCGGTGGCAGGGCGGCCATCCGCTCCAATGTCGTTCCGCGGCGCGGGCATTCATCGACGGTGACGGCATCGAGCGGGACGACCTCGTCCGTGAACCGTCCGGCGTCGATCGCCTCGACCGCACGCGAGTGACTGGCGAGGGCGTATTCCTCCATCGCGGCACGGCTGATGGTCCACTTCTCGGCGATCATGTCGGCGCTGCGGAACTGTGAGACGGGTGTGCTGCCGTACCGGTCGCGCCAACCCCGGGAGCCGGAGAACGGGTCGTCGAAGCCGTATGCGCGCCCCGCGAGCATCGCCGCGCTGATGGGAATCGCGCTCATGTTCTGCACCCCGCCCGCGACCACGGCGCCGGCCGTCCCGGACATCACCGCCTGCGCTGCGAACGAGATCGCCTGCTGGCTCGATCCACACTGCCGGTCCACCGTCACTCCGGGTACGTGGTCGGGCAGACCGGCCGCGAGCCAGGCCGTGCGGGCTACGTTGCCGGCCTGCGGGCCGATCGTGTCGCAGCAACCCAGGATCACATCGTCGACCAGTCCGGGATCGACCCCGGTGCGGTCCACCAGTGCGCGCAACACGTGCGCGCCGAGGTCGGCGGGATGCACAGCGGCGAGTCCGCCACCGCGGCGCGCGACCGGCGAGCGCACCGCGTCGATGATCAGAGCCGATTCGGTCATGTGGTCCTTTCGCGGAGGAGAGTCGCAGCGCCGCAGTCTTCCTCAGTGCGCGACGATCCCGTTCGACAGGATCGTGAGATATTGCTGCGCGACGTCGTCGGCGGCGAGCGCACCACCCGGGCGGTACCAACCGACCGCGACCCAGACGGTGTCACGCAGGAACCGATAGGTCACCTCGATGTCGAGATCCGTGCGGAACGAACCGTCGGTGACACCCGCGGTGAGCACACCACGCCACATATCGCGGAACTCGCGGTGGAGGTCGGCGATGTACGCGAACCGCGGCGACTGCGCCAAGTACCGCGCCTCGGTCTGGTAGATCGCGACCGCATCGGTGTACCTGTCGATCGCCTCGAAAGACGCGACCACGCAGCGTTCCATCGTGATCGCGGGCGGCAGGTCCTGAGCCACCACCGCCCGATACCGCCCGAACAGGTCGTCCAGGAAGCCACGCAGGATCTCGTCCACCATCGCTTCCTTCGAATGGAAGTGGTGGTAGAGACTGCCGGACAGGATTCCGGCGGCGTCCGCGATATCGCGGACCGTGGTGGACTTGTAGCCCCGTTCGGCGAACAGCCGCCCCGCGACCGCGAGCAGCTGCTCGCGACGCGATCGCCCCTTCGCGGCGGATCCCGACGGTGCGGTCGCGGTGTCAAGCATGCTGGGAGCTTACTGAGAGCACCTCGCCGGTGAGATACGAGGCGTACTCGCTGGCCAGGAAGACGATCACGTTCGCCACCTCCCACGGCTCCGCGGCGCGGCCGAACACCTCGCGCGCCGCGAGCTCGGCCAACAGTTCGTCGCTGGTGACCTTCGCGAGGAACGGGTGCATCGCGATGCTCGGGGCCACGGCGTTGACGCGGACGCCGTGCGGTGCGGCATCGACCGCGGCACAGCGCGTGAGGGCCATGACGCCCGCCTTCGCCGCCGCGTAGTGTGCCTGCTCCGCCTGCGCCCGCCAGCCGATCACCGACGCGTTGTTGACCACCACACCACCCCCGCCCTGAGCGATGAACTGGCGCAAGGCCGCCCGGGTCGCGCGGAACGTTCCATTCAGGGTCACGTCCAACACGCGGCTCCACTGCTCGTCGGTCATGTCGACGATCGAGACGCTTCCGCCCAGGCCTGCGTTGTTGACCATCACGTCGATCCGGCCGAACCGCGCCACAGCACCGGCTACCAGCGACCGCACCTGCGCCTCGACGGTGACGTCGCACGGGATCGCATGCACGCGGTCGCCGAACGCCACGGCCAGTTCGTCGGCCTTCTCGGCGAGGCGCCGCTCGTGCCAGTCGGACACCACCACCGACGCCCCCTCCTCGAGACAGCGGCGCGCGGTGGCGGATCCGATACCCGTCCCGGCCGCCGCCGTGACCACGACGACGTGGTCCGCGAGGATGTTCCGGCCGCGCGGGTATGGGGGGACGGCGGTCACCGCGGACCCCCCGTCGCTGCGCTCGCCCCGGCCCGCGCCTCTCGGGGCAGGCCGAGCACGCGCTCAGCGACGATGTTGCGTTGGATCTCGTCCGAGCCGCCGTAGATGGTGTCCGCGCGAGTGAACAAGAACAGGCGTTGCCACTCGTCCAGGTCCGGATCGGCGGTCAGTGACGCCGCACCCCGCACCTCCATCGCGAGATCGCCGAGGTCGCGGTGCCACCGGGCCCAGAGCAGCTTGGTGACCGCGGCGGACCCGGGATCGGGGGCGCCGAGGGTGCGCAGGGCGTGGGCGCGCAGTACATCGAGGTCGACCCACGCCTGCTGTAGCCGGGTGCGCAGCCCGGCGCCGGTGGCCGGATCGTCGAGCACCCCACTGTCCAGCGCGAGGTCGGTGAGCCGCTGCAGCTCTCGACGGAAGCCGATCTGCTGGCCCAGGGTCGCGACGCCGCGTTCGAACGCGAGCGTGCCCATCGCGACCCGCCACCCGTCGCCGGGGTCGCCGACCACGTTGTCGGCAGCGGTCCGGGCGCCGTCGAAGAACACCTCGTTGAACTCCGCGGTGCCGGTCAGCTGGCGGATCGGACGCACCTCGACGCCGGGCTGGTGCATCGGCACGAGTAGGTACGAGAGACCGTGGTGGCGGCTCGATCCCGGCTCCGTCCGGGCGATCACGAAGCACCAGTCGGCGACATGCGCGAGGGACGTCCAGACCTTCTGACCTGTGATCACCCACTCGTCGCCGTCGCGAAGGGCCGTGGTGCGCACGTTGGCCAGGTCCGATCCCGCGTCGGGCTCCGAATAGCCCTGGCACCACAGCTCTTCGACGTCGCGGATGGCAGGTAGGAAGCGGCGGCGCTGTGCGTCGGTGCCGAATGCGATCAGGGTGGGGCCCAGCAGCTCCTGGCCCAGATGGCTCACCTTGACCGGGGCCTGCGCGCGGGCGTACTCCTCATGGAAGATCACCTGCTGCCGCAACGTAGCTCCGGCGCCGCCGAATTCGGTAGGCCAGCCGATGCAGTTCCAGCCCGCGGCGGCCAGGTGGCGCTCCCACTCGATCCGCTCGCCGAAGTGTTCGTGCTCGCGGCCGGGGCCACCTGCGCCTCGCAGATCGGCGAATCGGCCGACGAGGTTGTCGGCCAACCAGGTTCGGATCCTGGTGCGGTATGCATCGGCGGTCTCGGTGGCGTTCACGGTCGCGGGTGCGGGCACTGCTTCTCCTTCCGACGGCACCGCCAACGCTACCAAGCAACCGCTAGGTTCGTGCACCGAATACGCTCCGAGCCGCCACCCGGAGCGGTAGCCTCGCAACCAAGCACTTGCTAGGTGGAGGTGACCATGTCGTCGGCGCAACGTCAGGCCCGGGCTGGTGAGACGGCGCTCCGGCCCCGGACCGTGCCCAGCGTGCTCCGGCGATCGGCGGCGCGGTTCCCGGACCGGGAGGCGGTGGTCGACGGCGACGTGCGGATCACCTATGCGCAGTTACACGAACGCTCCCGCGCATGCGCCCGCCTGTTCGTCGCGGAGGGCGTGCGGCCCGGCGATCGGGTGGCGGTGTGTGTGCCCAACTCGTTCCACTGGGTGGAGGCCGCGCTCGGGGCGCTGTATATCGGCGCCACCCTGGTGCCGATCAACACGCGATACACCGGCACCGAGATCGCCGACATCCTGCACCGCACCGGCGCCACCGGGCTCGTGGTGGTGGGCCCGTTCCTCGGTGTGGATCGCCTTGCGGCGGTGGCGGCATCGGAGCAGGGGTTGCCGGAGACCCTGCGCTGCGTGCTGCGCGCCCCCGACTGGGACACGGTCCCCGTGCGGGGTGCCGGCATCGATGACTCGACGCTCGATGCGTTCGCCGACGCGGTCACGCCGGACACTCGCAGCGACATCGTCTTCACGTCCGGCACGTCGGGGCGCAGTAAAGGGGCGCTCGGAACGCACGGGCAGGCGCTCGACTCAGCGCGGGTCTGGGCGGAACTCGTGGGGCTGAGCGAGACCGACCGGTACCTGGTGATCAACCCGTTCTTCCACATCTTCGGCTACAAAGCCGGGATCTTGGCGGCGATCCAGTGCGGGACCGCGCTGTACCCGCAGCAGACGTTTCAGGTCGACGAGGCGATGCGGATCATCGAGCGGGAGCGGATCACCGTCCTACCGGGCGTGCCGACCATCCACCAGAGCCTGCTCGATCACCCCGACCGCGGTCGGTTCGACCTGTCGAGCCTGCGGGCCGCCACCACCGGCGCAGCCACCGTGCCGGTCGTCCTGGTCGAGCGGATGCGCGCGGAACTGTACGACGTGGTCCTCACCGCGTACGGGCTGTCGGAGGCCACCGTCGTCACGATGTGCCGGGCCGACGACACCGCGGAGACCATCGCGACCACCTCCGGTCGCGCCGTGCCGGGGATGGAGGTACGGATCGGTGTGGCCGGCGAGATCGAGGTCCGCGGGTCCGCCGTGACCCGCGGTTACTTCGACGACCCGGACGCGACCGCCGCGGCGTTCGATGCGGACGGGTGGTTCCGCACGGGCGACGCGGGCGTGGTGGACGACCGCGGGTACCTGCGCATCACCGATCGGATCAAGGACATGTACACGACGGGCGGATTCAACGTGTACCCCGCCGAGATCGAGCAGGTGATCGCGCGCCTTCCCGGAGTGTCGGAGAGCGCCGTCGTGGGGGTCCCCGACCCGCGACTCGGTGAGGTGGGCCGGGCACACATCGTGCTCGTGCCCGGATACGAACTCACCGCCGACGAGGTACGCGCGCACTGCGCGGTCACTCTCGCCGGGTTCAAGGTGCCTCGGGAATACGTCTTCACTCGGTCGCTGCCTCGCAACGCCACCGGAAAAGTGCTCAAACGCGTGTTGCGGGAGCGAGATTCGACATCGAAGGAGAACCGATGACAACCGATGTGGTGGTGTACGAGCGCCGCGGCGCAGTGGCCGTCGTGACGATGAACCGACCCGAGTACCGCAACGCTCAGAACTCGGCGATGACCTACGCGCTCGACGACGCCTTCGCCCGCGCCGTCGACGATCCCGAGGTCAAGGTGATCGTCCTGGCCGGCGCGGGCAAGCACTTCTCCGCGGGACACGACATCGGCACACCGGGCCGGGATGTGGACCAGCACTTCGACAACCGCGCGGTCCTGTGGTGGGACCACGTCGGCCGCGAGGGGGGCGACCTGCGATTCGCCCGCGAGTCCGAGGTGTATCTCGGCATGTGCCGGCGCTGGCGCGAGCTGCCCAAACCGATGATCGCGCAGGTGCACGGGGCGTGCATCGCCGGCGCCTTGATGTTGGCGTGGGTATGCGATCTGATCGTGGCATCCGACGACGCGTTCTTCTCGGATCCCGTGGTGCGTATGGGGATTCCGGGTGTCGAGTACTTCGCTCACCCCTGGGTGTTGGGACCTCGGATAGCCAAGGAGATCCTGTTCACCGGCGATCGGTTCACCGCCGCTCAGGCCAAGGAGTGGGGCATGGTGAATCGCGTGGTGCCGCGCTCCGAGCTGGAGGACCAGACGATGGCACTCGCCGACCGGATCGCGCAGATGCCCCAGCTGGGCCTGGCTCTGACGAAGAAGGCCGTGAATCAGGCGGAGGACCTGATGGGCATGCGCGCGGGCATGGACTCCGTGTTCGGGCTGCACCACTTCGCGCACGCCCACAATGCAGAGGTGTCCGGGGGCGACTCGCTCGGCGGACAGGACGCGCGGTCGATGGCGGACAGGGGCCGCTGACGCATGGATCTCGATCTCGATCCCCGCACCCGCGAGTTCCGCGCCGAGGTGCGGGAGTGGTTGTCCGCCAACGTTCCTGAGCGACCCCTCCCCTCGTTCGACACCGCAGCCGGATTCGCGGCACATCGGGACTGGGAGGCCCGGCTCGCCGACGCCCGGCTGGCGGCGGTGTCGTGGCCGCACGAGTACGGCGGCCGCGACGCATCGCTGCTCGACTGGGTGGTGTTCGAGGAGGAGTATTACGCCGCGCGGGCGCCGTTGCGAGTCAACCAGAACGGCCTGTTCATGCTGGCGCCGACGTTGTTCTCGCACGGTACCGCCGAGCAGCGTGCGCGGATCCTGCCGCCGATGGCGCGGTCCGAGCAGGTGTGGGCGCAGGCGTGGTCCGAGCCGGACGCGGGCAGCGACATCGCTGCGCTGCGGTCGACGGCGACCCCCACAGACGGTGGCTGGCTGCTCTCCGGCCAGAAGACGTGGAGTTCGCGGGCGGCGTTCGCCGACAACGCCTTCGGGCTGTTCCGCAGCGACACCGGGGCCGGCGGCAGGCACCGCGGTCTGACGTATCTGATGTTCGACCTGCACGCCGACGGGGTGCAGGTGCGCCCCATCGCTCAGCTCGACGGCGAGCCCGGTTTCGCCGAGATCTTCCTGGACCGGGTGTTCGTGCCCGACGAGGACGTGATCGGCACGCCCGGCGACGGCTGGCGCGTCGCGATGACCACCGCGAACAACGAGCGCGGGCTCTCGCTGCGCAGCCCGGGGAGGTTCGTCGCATCCGCACGCGCGCTCGTGGACCTGTGGCGGCACACCGATGGTGCCGAGGGCCTGTCCGCCGCCGGCGAGCGGGTCGTCGACGCGTGGATCGGGGCCCGCGCGTACCAGCTGTACACCTACGGCACCGTCACCCGGCTGGCGGACGGCGGAGCGCTGGGCCCGGAGTCGTCGGTCAACAAGCTGTTCTGGAGCCACCTCGACGTCGATCTGCACGAGACCGCACTCGAGCTACTCGGCCCGCTCGCAGAGGTGACCATCGGCGGGCCGGACGGCGGGCGGTGGCCCGCCGGCTACCTCTTCTCGCTTGCCGGCCCGATCTACGGGGGCACCGATCAGATCCAGCGGAACACCGTCGCCGAGCGCCTGCTGGGCCTACCGAGGGGAGCGCGATGAGATTCGCCCGGGCGGCCGAGAGCCGAGCCTTCGCCGCCAGTGTGGACGCCCGCCTGCGCGCGGCCGACGTGCCCTCTGCGGTCCGCGCCTGGGCCGCCGGCGAGCACCGACCGGGGCTGGCGATCTGGTCGACCCTCGCGGACCTGGGTGTCACGGCGCTGGCGATCGGCGAGGAACACGACGGCGTGGGCGCGGCACCGGACGACCTCGCGTCCACCTTCGAAGTACTCGGCTATCACGGAGTTCCGGGTCCGCTGGTCGAGTCGATCGCCGTGCTACCGGCTCTGCTCACCGGCGAACTCGCCGACCGGCACCTGCCGGCCCTCGCGGGCGGTGCCGTGGGAACTGTGGCAATGCCGCCGCACGTCCCCTATCTTCTCGACGCCGATATCGCCGATCTGCGGTGGGCGGTGGCTGATGGTTCGATCGCGCAGTGCGCCGCACCCGCCGGGCAGCCGCTGGGGTCGGTCGACCCGTCGCGGCGGTTGTTCGTGTGCGAACCCCTCGCGGCGATGCCGCTCGCGCCCGACGCCGTCGGATCCGCGGTCCGCGCCGCAGCGTTCGCGACCTCCGCGCAATTGCTCGGGGCCGGTCGCCGCCTACTCGACGATACTGTCGCCTACGCGAAAGTGCGTGCCCAGTACGGGCACCCGATCGGCGAGTATCAGGCGGTGAAGCATCTGTTGGCGGATGTCGCGGTGCGCCTCGAGCTGGCGGCGCCGCTGGTGCACGGGGCGGCAGTGGCGCTGGGCCGCTCGACCGGAGCATGCGCAGTGGACCTGGACTGCGACCGGGACGTCTCGGCGGCGCGGGTCGCTGCCGCCGAGGCCGCCCATCTCGCGGCGCGCACGGCCTTGCAGGTGCACGGCGCCATCGGCTACACCGCGGAGTACGACCTGGGCCTGTGGCTCACCAAAGTATTCGCGCTGCAATCATCCTGGGGTACACAGCGATTCCACCGGGACCGC
>CAJCHX010000284.1 GCA_903970215.1 Acidobacteriaceae bacterium | reverse complement strand
GGCTTCGCGGCGACGGGCACGGACGGCGCTGCGGCGGCAGGCGTGGTGGCCGCCGCGCTCCCGTTGCCCGCCGGAGCAGGGCCGCCGGGGGTGTAGGTCTTCAGGAAGTCGTGCCAGCTCGGGTCCACCGACGAGGGGTCGGCCTTGAACCGCTCGTACATCTCCTCGACCAACCACTCGTTCTGGCCGAATTCCGATACAGAACTGCTACTCACGGCAGTGCCTCGCCTCGATTCCACATCACAATCACATTATGTTGTTACACCGCGCCGATGATGCGCGCGCGCGTACTCCGCCCGTTCAGGGTAGTGCATCTGCAAACCCGGGACCAGACTCCCTACTACCTACCAAACGTGGCGGACTTGGCAGGTGTTCCCCGGTCAGCCTGCAGTTCGCGGGTGATTCGGACCATAGTCCGGTTGAGTCGGGCCTGCGGTGTTCGCACTGGACACAGACGGCAGTACTGCGCCGTCCACCGTGACTGGCCAAGCAGCAGGAGCAGGCCCGAACGCCTGCCGGGTATTGCGGATCACCGACTTGCCGAGGGCCCGGTTGCCGCCGGCGCCCACCACCAGGCCGATTCCCGCCGGGAGCAGTGTGCCCAGCATCAGCGGGGCGCGCTTGGCGAGGAATCGCTTGGTGAACATCTTCATCAGCTGCTGATTCAGGTTGTTCAGCGTCGGCACCTGCAGAGGATTCCGTTTGAGGCTCATCAGGTTGGCGTTCTTGGCACCGACCGTGGTGCGCAACGCGCCCAGCCCTGCGTCGCCCAGCACAGCCGTCAACACCAGGACGCGGCGCAGTTCGCGTTCCTCGATCGGGATGCCGTGCACATCGGCCACCGCGAGCGCGTACAGGGCCGAGGCCTCCATGAACACCACTGATTCCGCGCCCACGGTGCCGAGCGCCGCGATCGTGCCCACCCCGGGCACCGCCGCGGTGGCGCCCGCCGCGCCGCCGGTGCCGGTCACGGTCACCAGGAATCGCCGTTCCAGTCGGCGGATCAGCATCTCCGGTGTGTCGTCAGGGTGCGCTGCGCGCAGCTTCGCGACGTACTTCGCGACGGCCGGAGCCTGCAGCCGCGACGCCTGGTCGATCACTGCACCGACCGCACGGCTCGATCCGGTCGGCGCCGGCGCCGCTACGGGAAGTCGCGTCGGCTGCGCGATCTGCTGGGAACGAGCGGATGCTCGGTCGGACCGAATCCGGGCCATGGCGACTCCTGCGGGTACCGCGGCGACCGGGATGGCCGTCCGCTCCTGTCGGACTCCTGCTTACCACCGGTGTCCGACATCCAGGCCCGATCGCGCTACGGTGCCTGGTGTGGCCAGCCCGGCGGAGTTCGCGTACACCCTCGACATCCCCACCCGGTGGAAGGACAACGACGTCTACGGGCACGTCAACAACGTCGAGTACTACAGCTACTTCGACACCGTGATCAACACGTTCCTCATCCGCGAGGGCGGACTCGACATCCACCGTGGCCCCGTCATCGGATTGTGTGTCGAATCCCACTGCCGGTACGACGGTCCGATCTCGTTCCCGGAGCGGGTGGTGGCCGGACTCGCTGTGGACCGGCTCGGCAATTCCAGCGTCCGGTACGCGGTGTCCCTGTTCCGGGTGGACGACGGCGCCCGGGTGGATGACGGCGCCCGCGGGGCGGCCGACCCCGACGGCGGGGCTCCGACGCCCGCTGCGGAGGGCTGGTTCGTCCACGTCTTCGTCGACCGGGAGACCCGGCGTCCGACCCCGGTCCCTGAGGGGATTCGAGCGGCTCTGCTCCGATTGGCCCGCTGACCCGCCATCGACGATGGATGTCGGACCCCGCGGGTACCGTCGGCACCGACAGACCGGCGGGCGTCTACTACCGGTGAACGGACCTGCCGTGCACGGACCTACCGGTGCACTGACGCGGTCTCGCACGAGTCGATAGGGAGGGAACCCATGGCCTTCGCCCGGCCGATAGGCCCGGTCACGCT
>CAJCHX010000283.1 GCA_903970215.1 Acidobacteriaceae bacterium | reverse complement strand
CCGGCACCGTCGAGCAGATCCGCCAGGTCGCCCGCATCGCGGCGGAGGTTCCGGCGCATCCGGTCGTCGTACACGTCGAGGGCGGCAAGGCCGGCGGCCACCACTCCTGGGAAGACCTCGACGACCTGCTTCTGGCCACCTACAGCGAGCTGCGCGACCGCGCCAACGTGGTCCTGTGCGTCGGCGGCGGCATCGGCACGCCCGAGCTGGCAGCCGACTACCTGTCGGGTGTGTGGTCACGCAAGTACGGCGCCCCCGCGATGCCGGTCGACGGCATCCTGGTGGGTACGGCCGCGATGGCCACTCTCGAGGCCACCACCTCCGAAGATGTCAAGCGGGTCCTCGCCGAGACCGTCGGTACCCCGGCCTGGATCGGCGCCGGAATGGCCGAGGGCGGTATGGCGTCCGGTCGCAGCCAGCTGGGCGCCGACATCCACGAGATCGACAACCCCGCGTCCGCCTGCGGCCGGCTCCTGGACGAGGTGGCCGGCGACGGTGACGCCGTCGCGGCGCGCCGCGACGAGATCATCGACGCGATGGCGGTCACGGCCAAGCCCTATTTCGGCGACGTGGACACGATGACGTACGAGGGCTGGCTCGCGCGCTACCTCGAACTCTCCGTGGGCACCCGCGAGCAGGTCGCCGGCGCCCAGCCGGAGCGGTTCGGTGATTACGGCTGGCTCGACGTCACACATCAGGACCGGTTCCTGCAGATGCTGCACCGGGCCGAGGCCCGCCTCGCCGAGGCCGACCAGGGCCCGATCGAGACCGCGTTCGTGGACGTCGCCTCGACCGACGACGCGTACGCGGCGTTCGATGAGCTGCTGCGCCGGTACCCGGCGGCGGCCGCGACTCGCCTCCACCCCGCCGACGTGCCGTTCTTCATCGGCGTGTGCAAGACATTGGGCAAGCCGGTCAACTTCGTACCGGTGATCGACAAGGACGTCCGGCGCTGGTGGCGCTCCGACTCCCTGTGGCAGGCCCACTCGCCGCGGTACGCGGCCGACCAGGTGTGCATCATCCCCGGGCCTGAGGCCGTGGTGGGCATCACCCACGTCGACGAGCCCGTGGGGCAGTTGCTCGATCGGTTCGAGGCGCAGCTGGTGCGTCGCCGGATCGAGGCCGGCGACGTCGCCCGACCGGTCGCTGGCCGCCGCGCGCGTGCCGGTGTCGAGTCTGCGCCGTTGGCCCAGGTCCTGGCGGCCCCCAACGTGCTCTGGGCCGGTCGCCTGGTTCTCAGCCCGATCGGCAAGCTCGGCCCGGCCGACAGCTGGTCGGTACATGCCGTGACCGAGGGGCCCGGCGAATCGACCTTCGTCGCCGTGCAGGCCGAGACCGGCGCCGTGCTCCGCGTGACCGGCCCGCAGGCCGTACAGCTCGAGGTTCCCGTCTCCGGCACCACGCTGATCATCCCGATCTCCATCCCGGTCGCATGCATCGACGGCGGCGTGCCGGTCATCGACCTGGACGACGCCACGGCCGCGATGGAGTCGCTGGTGTCCCTCGCCGCGGCGGGCTCCCTGCCGGCCGTCGAGGGCGACACCGCGACTGTCGAATTCGAGTTCACAGACGCCGATGCCGCCGACCACGCCGCGCTGACCGCCGACTGCCTGCCGGGTGGACTCTCCGCGCTGTTCGGAGACGAGCAGCGACCGGTGCCGGACGCGTTCGTCGGTCCGTGCTGGCCCGCCAGTTTCGCGGTCGTCGGCGCAGCGCGCACGTCGGCCGGGCGGCCGGTCGTTGAGGGCATGCTCGACCTGGTGCACCTCGACCACGCCGTCGAGTTGGCCGCGTTGCCCACGGCCGGCACCTACCGCGCCACGGCGACCGCCACCGATGTGACGGCCACCGATATCGGCACCGTCGTCACCGTCACGATCGACGTCCACCGGATCAGCTGCACCCACCGCGACGCCGAAGCGCCGGCCGTCCGGATGACCGAGCGGTTCGCCATCCGCGGTCGTACCGGTTCCGCCGAGCTGGCCGACCCCGAGCCCGCGGGCGGCGCTCGCGGCGCGACGGCCACCGAGACACCGCGCAAGCGGATCCGCCAGGTCGTGATCGCCGCGCCTGTCGACATGACCGGATTCGCCGCGGTGTCCGGCGACCACAACCCGATCCACACGTCGCCCGTCGCTGCCGCACTCGCCGGGCTGCCGGGTCCGATCGTCCACGGCATGTGGCTCTCGGCCGCTGCGCAGCAGGTCGCTTCCGCGTCCGACGAGGCAGACGTGCTGCACCGCAAGCTGCGCGGTTGGACCACCCGCTTCCTGGGAATGGTGTTGCCCGGTGACGAGGTGCAGGTGACCGTCGAGCGCGTCGGGATCGACCGCGGCGGCGAGCTGCTGGATGTCACCGCCCGAGTCGGCGACAACCTGGTCATGTCGGCGTCGGCAGTCGCGTTCCCGCCGGTCACGGCATACGTGTTCCCCGGCCAGGGCATCCAGAGCAAGGGCATGGGTCTGGCCCAGCGCGCCCGCTCCGCCGCCGCACGCGAGGTCTGGGACCGCGCCGACGAGCACACTCGTTCCGCCCTCGGCTACTCCGTGCTCGCGGTGGTCCGGGACAACCCGCTCATGCTGCGCGCCAACGGCGTCACCTATACCCACCCCGACGGCGTGCTGTACCTGACCGAGTTCACCCAGGTCGCGATGGCCACCGTGGCATGCGCTCAGCTCGCCGAGCTGGCCGAGTCCGGGGCCCGGGTGGACGCGCCGATCATCGCCGGTCACTCCGTGGGCGAGTACAACGCGCTGGCCTCGGCGGGCGTGCTGCCGCTGGAGACGATCCTCGAGGTGGTGTTCCACCGTGGGGCGATCATGCAGCGCCTGGTGGCCCGCGATGCGAAGGGCCGCAGCCCGTACGGGATGGCTGCGATCCGGCCCGAGCTGTTCGGTATCGACGACGGCGACCTGGCCGACTTCATCGCTGAGGTCGGACGTGGCGCCGAAGCGGATCCCGACTACTTCCTGGAGATCGTCAACCTCAACCTGCGCGGCGCCCAGTACGTGGTAGCCGGCACCAAGCGCGGTCTGACGGCGCTGGAAGCGGCCATCGCCGACCGTACCGACAGCCCCAAGGCGTACCAGCCGGTTCCCGGCATCGACATCCCGTTCCACTCGACCGTGCTGCGCGCGGGGGTGGCGGAATTCGAGGCCCGCCTGCAGGAGCTGGTCCCGGCGGTGTTCGACTACGAGGCACTGCTGGACCGGTACGTGCCCAACCTGGTGGCGCGCCCGTTCGAGCTGACCGAGGCGTTTGCGCGCTCGATCCTCGACGTCGTGCCGTCGGGCCCGACCGCTGCTCTGGTCGAGGATTTCGCCGCCGCCCTCGAGCGGCCGATGGAGACCGCCCGGACGCTGCTCATCGAGCTGCTCGCGTGGCAGTTCGCGAGCCCGGTCCGCTGGATCGAGACGCAGGATCTGCTGCTGGTCGACACCAACCACGGCGGCTTGGGCGTGGAGCGGTTCGTGGAGGTGGGCGTCGCGTCCGCTCCGACGCTCGCCAACCTCGCGAGCCGTACGTTGGCGCTGTCCGCGTACCGGCGCTCGGCGGCCACGGTCCTCAACGCCGAGCGGGATGCCGCGCGCGTCTTCGCGACCGACGACGATGTTCCGGCCGACGACGGCGCCGACGAGGCACCGTCGGCGGCTCCGGCTGCCGTGGCTGCACCGGTCGCGGCCCCCGTGGCAACGGCACCGTCGGGCGGGCCACGGCCCGCTGACCTGGCGTTCGACGCCTCCGACGCGACCCGCGCGATGATCGCGATCTGGACCAAGATGCGCCCGGATCAGCTCGAGAAGACCGACACCATCGAGACCCTGTGCGACGGCGTCTCCTCGCGGCGCAACCAGCTACTGCTGGACCTGGGCTCCGAACTGGGTCTCGGCGCCATCGACGGCGCGGCCGAGGCCGACCTGCCCACGCTGGGTGCCACCGTCGCCAAGCTGGCCCGTACGTACAAGCCCCTCGGCCCGGTGCTCACCGAGACCATCGGCACTGCGCTGCGCAAGGTGCTCGGCAGCACCGGTAAGCGTCCCGCGTACATCGACGAGTACGTCACCAAGACGTGGGAGCTGGGTCCGGGCTGGGCTCGGCACGTGGCCGTGGCCGTCGCTGCAGGTACCCGGGAGGGCGCGTCCGTACGCGGTGGCGACCTTGCGTCGTTGCTCGACGGGCCCGCTCCGAAGGCATACCCGGCCAATGCGTCCGCCTTGGACGCCCTCATCGACCGGGCCGTGCTCGCCGTCGGCGCCGCGCAGGGTGTGCAGGTCGGGAAGCCGTCGAAGGGCGGAGCCGGGGGCGGGGCCACCGTCGACGCCGCGGCGCTGGCCGAGTTCACGAGCGCCATCACGGGGCCCGACGGTGCCCTCGCGGCGTCCGCCAAGACCATGCTCGCCAAGCTCGGCCTGGCCGAGCAGCCGACCGGCCTGCCCGAGGTCGACGACTCGGCCGCAGCCCTCGCAGCGCTGATGAGCACCGAACTCGGGGAGAACTGGACCACCGCTGTGGCGCCGGCATTCGACGCCGACAAGGCCGTCCTACTGGACGACCGTTGGGCCAGCGCCCGCGAAGACCTGCTGCGAATCTGGAACATGGACGGAGAGAGCTTCCCGACCATCAGCAAGCACCTGCTGGCCGTGGCCCACGGTGCCGGTTCGGTGCTGGTCGACCAGGCGCGCTGGTGGGAACGGAAGGCCCGCGACGCCGGCCGCCCCGAGCACGCCGAGGCCTATGCCTACTTGGCGGGTCTCGCCGAGTCCACCCCGGAGCCCGGTGAGTACCACGGCGAGATCGCCGTGGTGACCGGCGCCTCCGAGGGCTCCATCGCTGCCGCCGTGGCAGGTGGGCTGCTCGCCGGTGGCGCCACCGTCATCGCGACCACCAGCCGGCTGGACGAGAAGCGGCTGAACTTCTTCAAGACGCTGTATCGCAGCAGCGCACGTACCGACGCCTCGCTCTGGGTCGTGCCCGCGAACATGTGCAGTTACGGCGACGTCGACGGGTTGGTGGAGTGGATCGGCACGCAGCAGTCCGACACCGTCGGCCCCACGACGGTGGTCCACAAGGAGGCGCTGCAGCCCACGCTGCTGTTCCCGTTCGCCGCGCCGCGAGTGGCCGGCGACCTCTCCGACGCCGGGCCGCGTGCCGAGCTGGAGATGAAGATCCTGCTCTGGACGGTCGAGCGGTTGATTTCGGGCCTGTCGCAGATCGGCAAGGACACGAACATAGCGGCGCGACTGCACGTGGTGCTCCCGGGCTCGCCCAACCGGGGGATGTTCGGCGGCGACGGTGCCTACGGCGAGGCCAAGGCCGCGCTGGACGCGATCATCGCCAAGTGGAGCGCCGAGAAGTCGTGGTCGGAGCGCGTCACACTGGCCCATGCCATCATCGGGTGGGTGCGCGGCACCGGCCTGATGGGCGGAAACGACCCGCTGGTCGAGGCCGTCGAGGCGGCCGGCGTGCGCACCTGGTCGACCTTCGAGATGGCCGACCAGCTGCTCGGCATGGCCTCCCTGGAGGCGCGCGGGCGGGCCGCGGACGCGCCCCTGTTCGCCGACCTCACCGGCGGTCTGGGCGATGCCAAGCTCGACATGGCCGCGCTCGCCGAGCAGGCCATGGAGGCCCGGCGGCTGGAAGCGGCCGTCGACGAGGGCGTCGCGACGATCGACGCCCTACCGCCCGCGCCGGTGGCCACGCTCACCGAGCCCGACTGGGATGACATCGACGCACGCCCCGAGGACATGGTCGTGATCGTCGGCGCCGGCGAGGTCGGGCCGTACGGCAGCGCGCGCACCAGGTTCGAGATGGAGGTCGACGAGCGGCTGTCCGCAGCCGGCGTCGCCGAGCTCGCCTGGGTGACCGGGATGATCACCTGGGAGAACGATCCCGAGCCCGGTTGGTACGACGCCGAGAGCGGCGAGCTGGTCCCCGAGGCCGAACTGGCGGAGAAGTACCACGACGCCGTGGTCGAGCGGTGCGGCATCCGCGAGTTCAGCGACGACGGTGACATGCGCGGCGGCAGCGCACCCCTGCTGACGTCCGTGTTCCTTCCGGACGACATGACCTTCGTGGTCGCGAGCGAGGACGAGGCGCGTACCTTCGCCGAGGCCGACCCGGAGAAGACCGCGATCAGCGCTCTGGAGAGCGGCGAGTGGCAGGTCACCCGCAAGGCGGGCACCGAGATCCGCGTGCCGCGCCGGATGAAGATGCTCCGCACGGTGGGCGGTCAGGTGCCGGACGGTTTCGATCCGACCCACTGGGGTATCACGCCCGAGATGACCGAATCGGTGGACAGGCTGGCACAGTGGAACCTCGTGGCCACCGTCGACGCTTTCGTCGGCGCGGGCTTCGACCCGTCCGAGCTGATGCACTGGGTGCACCCGGCGCACGTCGCCAACACTCAGGGCACCGGCATGGGCGGCATGTCGTCGATGCGGAAGTTGTTCGTCAACACGCTGCTCGGCGAGCCCAACCAGAACGACATCCTGCAGGAGGCGCTGCCGAACGTCGTGGCCGCGCACGTCGTGCAGAGCTACATCGGCAGCTACGGCGCGATGATCCACCCGGTCGCCGCGTGTGCCACTGCGGCGGTGTCCGTCGAGGAGGGCGTGGACAAGATCCGGGTGGGCAAGGCCCTGTTCGCGGTGACCGGCGGGTTCGACGACCTGTC
>CAJCHX010000282.1 GCA_903970215.1 Acidobacteriaceae bacterium | reverse complement strand
CCAGGGGTGTTCGCAATGGCCTCCGCCGTCGCGGAAGTTGCGGTATCCCCGGAGTTCTCGCGTGTTCGAGTGCGCGTGCTCCCCGGCATGACCGCCGCGAACGCGGTCGCGAGCCGCGTGGGGGCCCCGCTGGGCCACGATTACGCGGTGATCTCGCTGTCGGATCACCTCAAGCCGTGGGACACGATCGAGGCCCGGCTGCGAGCGGCCGCTGGTGCGGATCTTGCTTTGGCCGTGTACAACCCGGCGTCGAAGACGAGGCGGTGGCAGGTGGCGCGGATGCGCGACGTCCTGCTTGGGATCCGCGGCCGCGACACCCCCGTGATAGTGGGCCGGGCGGTGGGCTCCGACGTGGAGACGCTGACTGTCACCACACTCGGCGCGCTGGACCCCGAGATCGTCGACATGCGTTGCCTGCTCATCATCGGGTCCTCGCGCACAGTGGTCACCGAGCGCGAAGCGGGGCAGATCGTGCACACGCCGCGCCGGTACTGAGGCGCGGCGTCTGCGAGCATCGCGCCGCGGCCCGTCACGCCGCGTCGCCGCGCACCTCGAAGGACCGCCACGGGATCACGGGGTGCGAACCGTGCCCCGGGTCGATCCCGATCAGTCGTCCGCCGCGGACATCGATGAACTCGTGCTTCGCAGCGGGATCGCTGGTGATGCGGCCCCGCAGCGCGGGAGGAAGACTCACCGGATCCACCCAGTCGTTCACCGTCGCGTGCCCGTAGATCTGGCTGAACGGCAGCGGCGTATCGAGCCACCCCGGGATCAGCTCGGTGACCGGTTCGGCCCACAGCGGGCCCGCGCACGGGTCCTGGCGGCCGAGCATCACGCCGGCGCGGAAGATCCGGTCGTCGTGTTTCGTCAGGAGATCGTTCAAGGTGTCGGCGGCGGCCTGTGCCGTTGGCGGCGCTCCGAGCACCTCGCGCCAGAACGTCTCGGTGATTCCCGCGTGCGACACGAGGAAGTCCTCCGAGTCCGTCCTGATCGCGGCAGCCACCACGGCGGCCCGGTGGTGTACCCAGCGTCGGATCGTGCCGACCGACCGGCGCTTCAGCCTTTGGGGCCAGCGGAACGCCGGCGCACGCAGGTACTGCGCTTCGTGGTTGCCGATCAACTGAACCCATTGGTCCGGCTGCTCGCGGATGTAGTGGTCCACCAGATCGATCACGGCATCCGAGTCCGGTCCGCGGTGAACCAGATCGCCCACCTGGATCACGACGAGGTCGTCCGGCAGTGTCCCGGCCACGGCCCCGAGCCGCGCGAGTTCGGAGCGGAGTTCCGCGAGATGCCCTGCCACATCACCCATGACCGCGACCCTCATCGGCGTTGGGTCCAGCCGTTTCCGAATCCGGCGATTCGTGCGCGATCCACCGCGCTGATGCTAGTTCGCGCCCGTGGTGGGGATCGAAGTTATCGGTGAAGGAGTTCCAGACTGATGGCGGTAGGCCGCGCAGCTATCGGGCGACCAGGCGATGCCGACCGTCGGAGCTCGCGATGCAGTCGAAACTGCGAGGTCGCGATGTGGTCGGCATGGAGACCGCGAGGACTACGCGGCTCTGCCCGCCCGCGCCCAGCACCGTGATCGTGCCCATGCGCGATCGCCAGAACCCTTGCAGCACGATGTGGTGGTTGCCGATGTGGGCGGACTGGCGCTGCAGACCCCAGTCGTTGAGTCGGTAGTCGACCTGCTCGATGTCCCGCACTCGCAGGGCCATCGCGGGGAGTAACTGGCCGAGTTCCTGGACCAGGTCACACGTGTGCGGGGCCCAGATGCCATCGATCGGCCCGAGGGAGGTGTGGATGCGTTCGATGCGAAGGACCAGGTCCCTCACTTCGACGCACCACGACGCTGTGCCTCCCGGGCCAGCGAACGGTCGCGCATCTCCTCGAACCGGGCCGCCTGAACGTCCAGTTCCTGGAGGTAGGTGCCGAGTTCCTCGCGGGCCTTCTCGCCGACGGCCCCGAAATCGTTGCGCTCGAAGATCTTCCACTTCTTCAGGACGGGCATGACCACCTCGTCGCGGTGCTGGCGCAGGTCGTAGATGCCGTGCTTGGCCATCAGGACGCCGTTGCGCCGGAAGTCGGGCATCCCCAGGCCCGGCATCTGGAAGTTGCACAACACGTCCGCGATCGCACGCAGCGCCTGATCCGGGGCCACATCGATCGCCGCGCCGCAGATGTTGCGGTAGAAGATCATGTGCAGGTTCTCGTCCGCGGCGATGCGCTGCAGCATCTTGTCCGCGATCGGGTCGTTGCACGCCTTGCCGGTGTTGCGGTGGCTCACGCGGGTGGCCAGCTCCTGGAACGTCACGTAGGCGACGAGATGTAGGAGGCTGCGTTGGTGCAGGTCGGGGCCGACATGGCCCTCGGAGGACACGCCGTTGCCCATGTGGATCATCCGGAACTCTTCGAGCTGCACAGGGTCGACGGCCCGCGTCACCAGGAGGTAGTCGCGCATCACGATGCCGTGCCGGTTCTCCTCGGCGGTCCAGCGGCCCACCCAGTGGCCCCACGCGTGGTCCATCGAGAAGTTCTCGGAGATCTCCCGGTGGTAGCTGGGCAGGTTGTCCTCGGTGAGCAGGTTGGTGATCATCGCCGCACGCGCCACGTCCGACAGCCGGCTCTGCGACGGGTCGTAGTCGTCGCCCCCGAGCGCGGCGAAGTTGCGCCCCTCGTCCCACGGCACGTAGTCGTGCGGGCTCCAG